>NZ_JBHYDW010000093.1:4674-17968 GCF_051860475.1 Elioraea sp.
GGCGAGATTCCCCTTCCCCGCCTGCGTCTCCGCCACCAGCCCGACCGAGACGCACCAGCGATCGCCGCCGCGCGCGAAGTTCGAGGTGCCGTCGATCGGATCGAGCACCCAGAGCGGGCCCTCGCCCGCAACCTCGCCGCCCATCTCCTCGCCGAGCACCGCCTCGCCGGGAAAGAGCGCGCCGAGGCGGTCGCGCAGGAAGCGCTCGGTCGCGCCGTCGGCCTCGGTCAGGAAGTCCTGCGTGCCCTTCAGGCTCGCCGTGCCGCGGCCCTCGGCGCGCATGCGCGCGGCGAGCGCGGCCGCCTCGGCAGCGAGCGCGGCGGCGATGTCGCAGCGGCGCGCGAGCTCGGCACGGTGCATCAGTCGTAGGCTCCCATCACCGTCTGGTCGAAATCGATCAGCGCGCCGGTCATCATCTCGGCGGCATCCGAGAGCAGATAGACCGCGAGCCCGGCGACATCGCGCGGGCGGATCAGCCGGCCGAAGGGCTGCTCGGCCTCGGCCGTGTCGAGCCAGTCCGGCGGGTTTCCGTCGCGCGCCTGGATCACGTGCTCGCCGGGCGTGTCGGTCCAGCCGAGATTGATGCCGTTCACGCGGATGCGGTCGCGCCGCAGCGCATGCGCGGTGTTCTTCGTCAGCGTCGCGAGCGCGCCCTTCGAGGCCGCGTAGGCGGTCAGGTATGGCTGCCCGCCATGGCTCGACATGGTGATGATGTTGACGATCGCGCCCGGGCGCTGCGCGGCCTTGAGCCGCCGCACCACCTCCTGGGTCAGGATGAACGGCGCGCGCGCGTTCACGGCGAAGAGCCGGTCCCAGAGTTCGACCGGCGTGTCCTCGATGCGGCCGCGATCGGTGAGACCTGCGGCGTTGACCAGCGCATCGACCGTGCCGAGCGCGGCCTCGGCCTCGGCGACGAGGCGGCGGCAGGCATCCGGGTCGGCGAGATCGGCCGCGACGGCGTGGGCGCGCGTGCCGGACGCGCGCAGGGATGCGGCGACGGAATCGGCGCGCGCGGCGTTGCGGCCGGTCACGCAGATGCCGGCAGCACCCGCCGCGGCGGTGGCGCGCGCGATCCCTTCGCCCACGCCCTGCGACGAGCCGGTCACCAGCACGACGCGGCCGGCGAGCGAGATCGGAGGGAGCGCGGACATCAGTCGATCTCGGACACCTTGACCGACCGGCACTCGTGCAACGACAGCAGCGCCGCCTGGGCCAGCACCAGCGCGGCGCGCGCCTCCTCGGCGCCGACCGGCACGGGCTTGCCCAGCGTCACGGCATCGATGAAGGCGGCGAGCTCGATCCGGTAGGCCTCGGCGTAGCGTTCGAGGAAGAAGTGCAACGGCTTGTCCGCGCGCACCGAGTCCGCATCCGCCTGCTCCACCGTGGTGGGCGTGCGATTGCCGGCGATCAGCCGGCCGAGGCTGCCCAGCACCTCGATCCGCTGGTCGTAGCCATAGGTGGCGCGGCGGGAATTGTTGATATGCGCCATCCGGCCAGAGGCGGTGCGCAGCAGCACCATGCAGGAGTCGATGTCGCCCTCGGCGGCAACGGCGGGATCGACCAGCGCGGCCCCGTAGGCGAACACCTCCACGGGGGCCTCGCCGAGCAGCCAGGCCGCCATGTCGAAGTCGTGGATGGTCATGTCGCGGAACTGCCCGCCCGAGCCCTTCAGGTAGGAGAGGGGCGGCAGTCCCGGGTCGCGGCTGGTCACGATCACCTGCTCCACCGTGCCGATCGCGTCGGCGGCCACGCGGCGCTGGAGCTCGGCGAAGGACGGGTCGAAGCGGCGGTTGAAGCCGACCAGCATGGGCACGCCGGAAGCGCGCACGGCCGCGATCGCCGCGTCGGTGCGCGCGAGCGAGAGGTCGATCGGCTTCTCGCAGAAGATCGCCTTGCCCGCTGCGGCGGCGGCGATCACTAGCTCGGCATGGGTGTCGGTCGAGGAGGCGATGATGACGGCGCCGACCTCCGGATCGGCGAGTGCCGCCTCGGTGGTGGAGATGCGGCCGCCGTGCCGCGCCGCCAGCGACTCGGCCGCGGCTGCATTCACGTCGATCACGTGCCGCAGCGAGGCGTGCGGGTGCGCGGCCAGGTTGGCGGCATGGATGGCGCCGATCCGGCCGGCGCCGAACTGGGCGAAGTGGAGCATGGCGTGTCTGGCGGCCTCGCTTGTGGGGCGCACCATCAGTCCGTAACACTTGCGTCCCGTCAACATGGAGAAACGTGACGCGATGGCCACGATCAGGCTGACCGCGGCCGAGGCCGTGGTGCGGTTCCTGGCCGCCCAGGAGACCGAGCTCGACGGCCAGCGAGTGCCCCTGTTCGGCGGGGTGTGGGCGATCTTCGGCCACGGCAATGTCGCCGGGCTCGGCCCGGCCCTGCACGCGATGCGCCGGCGGTTGCCGACCTTCCGCGCGCATAGCGAGCAGGCCATGGCGCATGCCGCGATCGCCTATGCCAAGACGCATGCGCGACGGCGCATGATGGCCTGCACCAGCTCGATCGGGCCGGGGGCGACCAACATGGTGACGGCCGCGGCAGTCGCGCACGTCAACCGCCTGCCAGTGCTGTTCCTGCCGGGCGACGTGTTCGCCTCGCGCCGGCCGGACCCGGTGTTGCAGCAGGTGGAGGATTTCGGCGACGCCACGATCTCGGCGAACGATTGCTTCCGCCCGGTCAGCCGCTTCTTCGACCGCATCATGCGCGCCGAGCAGCTTCTCGTTTCGCTGCCGGCGGCGCTGCGCGTGCTCACCGATCCGGCCGAGTGCGGCCCGGCGACGCTCGCCCTGCCGCAGGACGTGCAGGCCGAGGCGATCGACTGGCCCGCCGAGTTCTTCCGCCCGCGCCTGCATCGTCCGCGCGCGCCGGCGCCCGATCCGGAGGAGCTCGCAGCGGCGGCCGAGGCGCTGCGCGCGGCGAAACGGCCGCTGGTCATCGCCGGCGGCGGGGTGAAGTATGCGCGCGCGGAGGCAGCGCTCGCGGCGTTCGCTAAGCGGCATGGCGTGCCGGTGGCGGAGACGCAGGCGGGGAAGGGGAGTCTCGCCTGGGACCATCCGCGCAACGGCGGCGCGATCGGCGTGGCCGGGGCGGCGTCGGCCAACGCGCTTGCCGCGCGCGCGGATGTTGTGCTGGCCATCGGGACGCGGTTGCAGGACTTCACCACCGGCTCGCGCGCGCTGTTTCCCAGGGCGCGGCTCATTGCGCTGAACGTCGCGGCCTTCGATGCGGCCAAGCACGGTGCGCTGCCGCTGGTGGCGGATGCGGGGCGCGGGATCGCCGCCCTCGGCGAGGCACTGACGGGCTGGACCGCGCCGAAGCCATGGCAGGAGATTGCGGCGGCAGCGACCGCGCGCTGGCACCGCACGGTCGATCGCGTCACCGCGCCGCGTGCGGGCACGCCGACGGATGCAGAGGTGCTGGGCGCGGTGAACCGGGCGATGCCGGCGCGCGGCATCGTGGTCTGCGCGGCGGGCGGGTTGCCGGGCGAACTGCACAAGCTCTGGCACGCGACCGACAGCGCCTCCTACCACTTGGAATACGGCTACTCCTGCATGGGCTACGAGATCGCCGGAGGCCTCGGCGCGAAGCTCGCCGCGCCCGAGCGCGAGGTGGTGGTGCTGGTGGGCGACGGCAGCTACCTGATGCTGAACAGCGAGATCGCGACCTCGGTGGCGCTGGGGGCGAAGCTGACGATCGTGGTGCTGGACAATCGCGGCTTCGGCTGCATCCACCGCTTGCAGACGGTTACGGGCGGGGCGGCGTTCAACAATCTGCTGGACGGTGCGCCGGCGGTGGACTTCGCCGCACACGCGCGGAGCCTCGGTGCGGAGGCGATCCGTTGCGCGGATGTGGCGGCGCTGGGGGCGGCGCTGCCACGCGCCTTCGCGGCGAAGCGGACAACGGTGCTGGTGATCGAGACCGACCCCGTGCGCGGCACGGTGGAGGGTGGGGCCTGGTGGGACGTGCCGGTGACGGAGGAGCCGCGCGACGAGGCGCAAGCCGCGGCGCGCGCGGGGTGGGAGCGCGGGCGCAAGGGGCAGCGTGTGGGGGGCTGAGATGGCGGTGCGGTTGGGGATCAATCCGCTCACCTGGACCAATGACGACATGCCGGAGCTGGGGGCGGAGACGCCGCTCGAGACGTGTCTGGCGGAGGCGAGGCTCGCCGGGTTCGAGGGGGTGGAGCTCGGCAACAAGTTCCCGCGCGAGGCGGCGGTGCTGGGGCCGATCCTGGCGCGGCACGGGTTGGCGCTGGTGTCGGGCTGGTACGGCTCGCGGCTGCTGGAGCGCGACGTCGATGCCGAGATGGCGGAGGCCGAGGGGCATGTCGCGCTGCTGGCGGCACTCGGCTGCCGGGTGATGGTGCATGCGGAGGTGACGGGGACGGTGCATGGCTTGCGTGGCGTGGCGTTGTCGCGGCGGCCGATGCTGGACGAGGCGGGGTGGGAGCGGCTGGCGGGGCGATTAGGCGAGATGGGGCGGCGGCTTGCGGCGCGCGGGCTGGCGCTCGCGTATCACCACCACATGGGGACGGTGATTCAGACCGAGGCGGAGGTCGATCGGCTGATGGCGATGACCGGGCCGGAGGTGGGGCTGCTGCTGGACACCGGCCATCTCACCTTCGCCGGTGGCGATCCGGCGGCGGTGGCGCGGCGGCATGCGGGGCGGGTGGTGCATGTGCATTGCAAGGATGTGCGGGCGGGCGTGCTGGAGCAGGTGCGCGACCTGAGCTTCCTGGACGCGGTGCTGGCCGGGGTGTTCACGGTGCCGGGTGACGGCTGCGTGGACTACCGCGCCGTGTTGGCCCCGGTGGCGGCGGCCGGCTATGCGGGCTGGCTGGTGGTGGAGGCGGAGCAGGACCCGGTGAAGGCGCATCCGCTGACCTATGCGCGGATGGGCCATGCGACTCTGAGGGCGCTGGTCAAGGCGTTCTGGCGCTGAGGTCAGGGGTTCCAAGGGCCAATGGCCCTTGGTGGGGGTGCAGGGGGCAGAGCCCCCTGCATTGTGTTCCAGCGGGCCGCCCACCTATATGCGGCCCATGACCGCCTTCCGGAAGATGCATGGGCTGGGCAACGACTTCGTCGTGTTCGACGCCCGGCAGGGCGCCGTGTCGCTCGGCGCGGCGGTGGCGCGCGCGGTGGCGGACCGGCGGCGCGGGATCGGCTGCGACCAGGTGATCCTGATCGACCCGCCGAAGGAGTCCGGCACCGTCGCCTGGATGGGCATCGTCAACGCGGATGGGTCGCTGGCCGAGGCCTGCGGCAACGCCACCCGCTGCGTCGCCGATCTCCTGCTGCGCGAAACCGGCGCCGAGGCGGTGGCAATCGGCTCGCCGGGCGGCGTGCTGCGGGCTTCGCGCGCGCCAGGTGGGCTGGTCACGGTGGACATGGGGCGGCCGCGCTTCGGCTGGGCGGAGATTCCGCTCGCCCGCGCGGCGGATACGCTGCATCTGCCGCTCGCGCGCGAGGGGGTGGAGGACCCGGCCGCGTGCTCCATGGGCAATCCGCATGCGACATTCTTCGTGCCGGACGTGGCGGCGCTGGACCTCGCACGGCTCGGGCCCTCGTTGGAGACCGATCCCTTGTTCCCCGAGCGCGCGAATATCGGTTTCGCGGAGGTGCTGACGCCCGACCGGATCCGGCTGCGCGTGTGGGAGCGCGGCGCGGGGCTGACGCTCGCCTGCGGCACGGGGGCGTGTGCGGCGCTGGTGAATGCGCATCGGCGCGGTCTCGCGGGGCGTGCGGCGACGGTGGTGCTGGACGGCGGCGAGCTCTCCATCGCGTGGGGCGAGGACGGGCGGGTGAGGATGACCGGGCCGGCGGCGGAGTCGTTCCGCGGCGAGCTCGATCTCGCGGCGCTCGCGGCATGACGGCGCGCGTTCTCACTTTCGGCTGCCGGCTGAACACGGTCGAGGGCGAGGTGATCCGCGCGCATCTCGCGGCGGCGGGCGCGGACACGATCGTGGTGAACACCTGCGCGGTGACGGCGGAGGCCGAGCGCCAAGGACGCCAGGCGATCCGCAAGCTGCGGCGCGAGCACCCCTCCGCGCGCATCGTCGTCACCGGCTGTGCGGCGCAGATCCGCCCCGAGGCGTGGGCGGCGATGGCGGAGGTCGATCGCGTGGTCGGCAACCAGGAGAAGCTGGAGGCGGCCACCTGGGCGACGGATGGCCCGCGCGTGGCGGTCGGCGACATCATGGCCGCGGGCGAGACGGCCGGGCATCTGGTGACGGAGTTCGCCGGCCGTGCGCGCGCCTTCGTGCAGGTGCAGCAGGGCTGCGATCACCGCTGCACCTTCTGCATCATCCCCTATGGCCGCGGCCCGTCGCGCTCCGTGCCGATCGGCGAGATCGTCCGCCAGGTGCGCGCGCTCACGGAGGCTGGCTATCGCGAGGTGGTGCTGACGGGCGTGGACATCACGTCCTACGGTCCCGACCTGCCGGGCGCGCCCAGCCTCGGGCAGATGGTGCGGCGGTTGCTGGCGCTGGTGCCCGACCTGCCGCGGCTGAGGCTGTCGTCGCTCGATCCGGTGGAGATCGACGAGGACCTCTGGCGTCTGATCGCTGAGGAGCCACGGCTGATGCCGCATCTGCATCTGTCGGTGCAGGCGGGCGATGATCTGATCCTGAAGCGGATGAAGCGGCGGCATCTGCGCGCGGACGTGATCCGCGTCGCCGATCGGGCGCGGCGGCTGAGGCCGGGCATGGCGTTCGGCGCCGACCTGATCGCCGGCTTCCCGACCGAGACGGAGGCGATGGCGGCCAACACCCGTGCGCTGGTGGAGGAGGCGGGGCTGACCTTCCTGCACGTCTTTCCGTTCAGCGCGCGCGCGGGCACGCCGGCTGCTCGGATGCCGCAGCTTCCCAGCACGTTGATCCGCGAGCGTGCGGCGCGCTTGCGCGAGGTTGGCGCGCGGGCGGCGCGCGCGTTCTACGCCGCACGCGTCGGCAGCGAGGCCGATCTGCTCGCCGAGCGCGACAGCGGCGAGGGCCATACCGAGCACTTCGCCCCCGCACGGCTGATCGCGGGACGCATCCCGCCCGGCGCGATCGGGCGCGTGCGCATCGCCGCGGCCAACGACGACGGCTTGCTGGCGGAGGCGGTGTAGTGGCGCTGCGTGACCTGTTCCGGCGCGGCCCGAAGGAGGACGCGCCGCCGGCGCCGCTTCCCGAGGAAGAGCGACGCGGCTTCTTCGGCCGGCTCAAGGCCGGACTCGCCCGCTCGTCGGCCAAGATCGGCGAGAGCCTGTCGTCGCTGTTCCGCAAGCGGCGCATGGACGACGAGGCGCTCGATGAGCTCGAGGACCTGCTGATCACGGCCGATCTCGGCGCGGCGGTGGCCCGGAGGGTGGTGCATCAGTTCCGTGTCGCCCGGTTCGGCGAGGAGGTAACGGATCACCAATTGCGCGAGGCGATCTCGGACGAGATCGCGCGCATCCTCGCGCCCGTGGCTGTGCCGCTGATCCCCGATCCGGCGCGCGCGCCGCATGTCGTGCTGGTGGTGGGGGTGAACGGCACCGGCAAGACCACGACGATCGCCAAGCTCGCCGCGCTCTGGGCCGGGCAGGGGCTGAAACCGATGCTGGTCGCGGGGGACACGTTCCGGGCTGCTGCCGTGCAGCAGCTCCAGATCTGGGGCGAGCGCACCGGCTGCCCGGTGGTCTCGGGAGCGGCGAACGCGGACGCCGCCGGGCTTACCTACGACGCACTGACGCGGGCGAAGGCGGACGGCGCGGATGTGCTGCTGATCGACACGGCAGGGCGGCTGCACAACAAGGCCGATCTGATGGCGGAACTCGCCAAGATCGTGCGCGTGATCCGCAAGGTGGACCCGACCGCGCCGCATTCCGTGCTGCTGGTGCTGGACGCGACCACGGGCCAGAACGCGCTCCAGCAGGTGAAGGTGTTCGGCGAAATGGTGGACGTGACCGGGCTCGTGGTCACGAAGCTCGACGGCTCGGCCAAGGGCGGCATCGTGGTGGCGCTCGCCGAGGCCTACGGCCTGCCAGTGCACGCGGTGGGCGTGGGCGAGAAGGCCGAGGATCTGCGGCCGTTCGATCCGCGCGACTTCGCCCGCTCGCTGGTCGGGCTCGACGAGAGGACGGATGGCTGAGCTCGCGCTGATCCACCTGCGCGCCCAGGCCCGCAACAATGCCTGGGCGAACCACCGCCTGCTCGGCGTGGTCGCGCAACTGCCCCAGGCCGAGTTCGAGGCCCCGCGCTCCGGGTTCTTCCCGAGCCTGCGCGCGACGCTGAACCACATCCTGACGATCGACTGGTTCTACGTCGACGCGCTGGAGGGCGGGACGCTCGGGCCCGCGGCCTGGGACGACCCGGAGCCGTGCCGCACCGCGGCAGACCTCCAGGCGGCGCAGCGCGCGGTCGATCGGCGGCTGATCGCGGTCTGCGACGCGCTGACCCCCGAGTCGGTGCTCGGCATCACCCGGGTGCACCGCACGGGCCGGGTGCAGGCGGAGCGGACCGACCGTCTTCTCTTGCATCTGTTCCAGCATGACATCCATCATCGGGGCCAGGCGCATGCCATGCTGTCCGGCACGGCGCTCAGGCCGCCGCAGCTCGACGAGTTCTACTCGGCGGGCGAGGCTCCGCTCAGGGCGGCCGAATTCACGGCTCTCGGCTTCACGGAAAAGGAGGTCTGGGGAGGATGAGCACGGCAGACGGACAGGAGGCGGCCGGGCAGGCCGCGTCACACTTGATGGCGGGGCTGCACCCGGCGTATTCCGGCACGGGCCGGCCCGACGCGATGGGCGGCCGGAACGGGGACAAGCCCTGGATGATGACGGACGATCGCGAGGCGCTGCTCGCCCGGCTGAACGAGCTTCGCATCGAGCATCGCGATCTGGACACGGTGATCGCCCGGCTCGCGAGCGGCGGCCCGTCCGACCAGATCCATATCGCCCGGCTTAAGAAGCGCAAGCTGAAGCTGAAGGACGAGATCGCCTGGATCGAGAGCAGGCTCATTCCGGATATCATTGCGTAAGGTCACTGCGTGGCGGTTTCCCCTCTCGTCGGCCTCATCATGGGCAGCCGGTCCGACTGGCCGACGCTGCGCCATGCCGCCGAGACGCTCGACGAGCTCGGCATCGCGCACGAGAGCCGCGTGGTCTCGGCGCACCGCACGCCGAAGCGCCTCTACGACTACGCCACCGCGGCGGCGGGCAGGGGACTGAGGGTGATCATCGCCGGCGCCGGCGGGGCGGCGCACCTGCCGGGCATGACCGCCTCGATGACGACGCTGCCGGTGCTCGGCGTGCCGGTGACCTCGCAGGCGCTGAACGGGGTCGATTCGCTCCTGTCGATCGTGCAGATGCCGGCGGGTATCCCCGTCGGTACGCTGGCGATCGGCAAGGCGGGCGCGATCAACGCAGCACTGCTCGCCGCCTCGATCCTGGCGCTGTCCGACACCGCGCTCGCGCAGCGCCTCGCTGAATATCGGGAGGTCCAGACCGGCTCGGTGCCCGAGACGCCCGAGGATGGCTGAACCGCTCGCCCCCGGGGCGACGATCGGCATCATGGGGGGCGGGCAGCTTGGGCGGATGCTCGCGATCGCCGCCGCGCGGCTTGGCTACCGCACGCATGTGTTCACGCCGGAGCCGGGCTCACCCGCGAGCCTTGTCGCGGCCGAAACCACCGTCGCGCCCTACGACGACCGCGACGCACTGGCGTGGTTCGCCGAGCGCGTGGACGTGGTCACCTTCGAGTTCGAGAATGTCGGCCTCGACGCCTTCGAGGTGGTGGAGGCGCGCGTGCCGATCCGGCCCTCGCGCACCGTGCTCGCGACCGCGCAGGACCGCATCCTGGAGAAGTCGTTCCTGAACAGCATCGGCGTGCCGACCACGCCCTGGGCGCCGATCCGCTCGCGCGCGGAGGCCGACGCCGCGCTCGGTAAGGTGGGGCTGCCCGCAGTGCTGAAGACGGCGCGGTTCGGCTATGACGGCAAGGGCCAGGCAGTCGTGCGCGCCGAGGCCAAGATCGCCCCGGTGCTGGCTGCGCTCGCGCCGCCGGACCACGCCTTTCCGGCGCTGATCGCCGAGGGCTTCGTGCCGTTCGCACGCGAGATCTCGGTGATCGTCGCGCGCGACGCGGCCGGTCGCCGCACCGCCTTTGACCTGGTGGAGAACCGCCACCGCCAGGGCATTCTCGACCTTTCGATCGCGCCCGCGCGTGCCGAGCCCGCCACCGAACAGGCCGCGCGCCATGCCGCGTTCGCGATCGCCGAGGCGTTCGCGCTGGAGGGGCTGATCTGCATCGAGTTCTTCGTCACCGGCCCGGGCGAGGTGTTGGCGAACGAGATCGCGCCGCGGCCGCACAACTCCGGCCACTGGACGATCGAGGCCTGCGCGGTCAGCCAGTTCGAGCAGCAGATCCGCGCGATCGCGGGCCTGCCGCTCGGCGACCCGGCACGGTACGCGGACGCCCTGATGAAGAACCTGATCGGCGCGGACATCGAGGCGCTGCCGGCGCTGCTCGCCACCCCGGGGCTGATTCCGCACCACTACGGCAAGACCGAGACGCGGGCCGGGCGGAAGATGGGGCACGTGACGCGGCTCTATCCTCGCGGGGAGTTGCCCGACGAGGCGGGGATCGCGGCCGCGTTCCGGCCTGCGCTCGGTTGACGGAAACGTTAGGTTCATCCCGTTCGAGGACGATCCGGGAATGGCCTGGGGCAGACCGCGATCGCGTCGACCGAGCGTGTTCCGGCCGCGCCGCCGCCTGCCCTGGCGCTGGGCGGCGGCCGGCTTGCTTGTGCTCGCGCTCGCGGTGGGCGTTGACCGCGTGCGCGAGGCGTTCGTCACACCCTCGCCGGTGGCGGAGCAGGCTCCGCCGGCCGTTCCCAGCGCGAGCGGGGCGATCTGGGCCGGCCGCGCCCATGTGCTCGATGCCGACACGATCGAGGTGCGCGGCCGGCGCATCCGCCTGCACGGGATCGACGCGCCGGAGAACGACCAGATGTGCGAGCGGAACGGACGACCCTGGCGCTGCGGCCGCGAGGCCACCGAAGCGCTGCGCGGCCATCTCGGCGGGCGCAGCGTCACCTGCCATGAGCTCGACGTGGACCGCTTCGGCCGCTCGGTCGCGCGCTGCCTCGTGAACGGCCAGGACGTGAACGCCTGGCTGGTGCGCAACGGCTGGGCGATCGCCTATCGTCGCTTCTCGGAGGCGTATGTCACGCACGAGGCCGAGGCGCGCGCGGCGCGGCGCGGCATCTGGTCCGGCCGGTTCGAGATGCCGGAGGCGCACCGCCACTCCGGCCGCTGAGCCGGGTTTGCGCCGTCCGCCGATCCGGGCGAGGCTTGGGCCTCGCACGACCGGGAGGCACCGATGGACCACACCACGCGCCAGCGCTATTCGCCCGCGACCTTCCGCGCGCCGTCCTTCCACGACGCCACGTCGCGCTTCCGCGAGGGCGAGGACACGCCGCGCGCCTATCTCGAGCGCTGCCTCGCGGTGATCGAGGCGCGCGAGCCCGAGGTGAAGGCGTGGGTGACGCTCAACGTCGAGGGCGCGCGCAAGGCGGCCGACGAGTCGACCGCGCGCTGGGGTGCGGGGCGGCCGCTCTCGCCGGTCGACGGCATGCCGGTCGGCATCAAGGATCTGTTCGAGACCAAGGACATGCCGACCGAAATGGGCAGTCCGATGTTCAAGGGCAACAATCCGGGCCGCGACACCGCGCATGTGCGCGCGCTGCGCGAGGCGGGTGCGGTGGTGCTCGGCAAGACGGTGACGACGGAGCTGGGCATGAGCCATCCGGGCCCGACCACCAATCCGTTCGATCCGACGCGCACGCCGGGTGGGTCGTCGTCCGGTTCGGCGGCGGTGATCGGTGCGGGGATGGTGCCGGCGGCGATCGGCAGCCAGGTGGTGGGCTCGGTGATCCGTCCGGCGAGCTTCTGCGCCAATTGGGCGATCAAGCCGACGATCGGCGCGTTGAACCGCGGCGAGCGGCAGGGGCTGTCGCATTCGCATCTCGGCGTGCATGCGGGTTCGCCTGAGGATCTGTGGCAGGTGGCGATCGAGATCGCGTTGCGTGCGGGTGGCGATCCGGGGGCGCCGGGGCTGTATGGCGCGGTGGTGCCGCCCGATCCGGTGAAGCCCGCGCGCTTGATCCTGTTGGAGGGCGAGGGTTGGGCGAAGGTGGAGCCGGCGGCGCGTGCAGCGTTCGAGCGTGTGCTGACGGCGGTGCTGGGGGTGGGGGTGGCGATCCTGCGCCGCACCGACAATCCGCTGCTCGAGGCGTTCGAGGCGTCGATTGCGGATGCGATGGCGCTGACGCGTGACATCTGCGCCTACGAGATGCGGTGGACGGTGGAGAACCTGGTGGAGAAGAACCCGGCGGGGGTCAGCGATTCGTTGCGCGCGCGTATGATGTTGGGGCGGACGATCACGCTGGATGCGTATCGCGATCTGTTGCGGAGGCGCGCGGAGGCGCGGGCGCGGCTGGCGGCCTTGGCGCCGGTGGCGGACGGTTTCATTGCGCCGGCGGCGTTGGGGGTGGCGCCGCGTCTTGGCGATACGGGGGGGAGTCAGGGCGAGATTCTGCACACGACGGGCGATCCGACCTACAACGCGGCGTCGTCGATCCTGGGTGCGCCGGCGGTGACGGTGCCGGTGATGGCGGTGGGTGGGTTGCCGGTGGGGGTGCAGGTGATGGGGCAGCCTCACGCGGACGAGCGCACGGTGGCGATCGCGCGCTGGCTGGCGGAGGCGGTGCCGGCGGTCGAGGTCGACTGAGGGTAGTGCAGGGGGTGTGGGGGACCAGCGTGGTCCCCCACTTGGTTTTTAGGGCGCGCGCAGCGCGCTCATGGGCGGTCGCCGGGTCTATCGGAAATTTCGTGTTTGGGGCCGTAGGGTGGAGCTGAAGGAGCCGCTGCATGCCACGCCGCAAACCGCCTGCGATCCCCGATGAACTGCTGGACCAGTTCCTGGCCGGATCGGATCCCCGCACGGCCCTGGCCGACGGCGGCCTGTTGGACGGGCTGAAGAAGGCGCTGGCCGAGCGGGTGCTGAATGCCGAGCTCGACCATCACCTTGAGGCCGGCGAGCCGGACGGGCGGCCGAACGGCCGCAACGGCTACGGCGCCAAGACGGTGCTGACCGGCACCGGCAAACTCGACCTGCAGGTGCCGCGCGACCGGCTGGCGAGCTTCGATCCGCAGCTGATCGCCAAGTACCAGCGCCGCTTCCGGGACTGTCAGGAATTTCGTGTGGGACCGCGGTGATCATGGGTTGAGGCGGTCGTGGAAGAGGATGGCGAACTGCGCCCTGGCGGCGTGCCAT
>NZ_JBHYDW010000094.1:0-17890 GCF_051860475.1 Elioraea sp.
ACCATCGGCCGGACCTTCGCGCCGCTGTCGAGCAGGCCCGCAAGCGCGAGCTCGTGCAGCACGAACGATCCGAACCCGCCGATTGAACCTTCCTCGATCGTGATCAGCACCTCGTGCTCGCGCGCGAGCCGATGCACCAGCGCGCGATCCAGCGGCTTGGCGAACCGCGCATCCGCGACCGTGGTCGACAGCCCGCGCGAGGCGAGCTCATCGGCCGCCTTCAGGCACTCGGCGAGTCGCGTGCCATAGGACAGCAGCGCCACCTTCGTGCCCTCGCGCAGCACGCGCCCCCTGCCGATCGGCAGTATCTCGCCGCGCTCGGGCAGCGTCACGCCGGTGCCCTCGCCGCGCGGATAGCGGAATGCGATCGGTCCCGCATCATGTGCCGCGGCGGTGGCGACCATGTTCACGAGCTCCGCCTCGTCAGCGGCGGCCATCAGCACGAAGTTCGGCAGGCAGCCGAGATAGGCGATGTCGAAGCTGCCGGCATGCGTTGCACCGTCCGCGCCCACCAGTCCCGCACGGTCCATCGCGAAGCGCACCGGCAGGTTCTGGATCGCAACGTCGTGCACCACCTGGTCATAGGCGCGCTGGAGGAAGGTGGAGTAGATCGTGACGAACGGCTTGAACCCCTCGCACGCCATGCCGGCAGCGAAGGTGACAGCGTGCTGCTCGGCGATGCCGACATCGAAGCTGCGATGGGGGAAGCGCTTGGCGAAGGCATCGAGCCCCGTACCGGCCGGCATGGCCGCCGTCACCGCGACGATCCGCGGATCGGCCTGCGCCTCGGCGATCAGCGCGTTGGCGAACACCTTGGTGTAGCTCGGCGGGCCAGCTGCGCCCTTGGCCTGCTCGCCGGTGACGAGGTTGAAGGTCGAGACACCGTGGTACTTGTCGGCCGAGGCCTCGGCCGGCGCGTAGCCCTTGCCTTTCTGCGTGACGACGTGGACGAGGATCGGACCGACCGTCTCCTCCGCCTCGCGCACGTTGCGCAGCACCGGCAGCAGATGATCGAGGTTGTGACCGTCGATCGGGCCCACATAGTAGAAGCCCATCAGCTCGAACAACGTCCCACCGGTCAGGATCGAGCGTGCGATCTCCTCCGCACGCCGTGCCGTGCGCTCGAGCGGCTTGGGGAAGCGCCGCGCCATGCGCGAGGCGACTTCGCGCAGCCCGGTGTAGGACCGGCCCGACAGCATCCGCGAGAGATAGGCGCTCATCGCACCCACCGGCGGGGCGATCGACATGTCGTTGTCGTTGAGGATCACGATCAGCCGCGACTTCGAGGCACCGGCATTGTTCATCGCCTCGTAGGCCATGCCCGCGCTCATCGCGCCGTCGCCGATCACCGCGATCACGTGGCGCCTGTCGCCCTTCAGGTCGCGCGCCACCGCCATGCCGAGCCCGGCGGAGATCGAGGTGGAGGAATGCGCCGCGCCGAACGGGTCGTACTCGCTCTCGCTCCGTCGCGTGAAGCCTGAGAGCCCGCCCCCCTGGCGCAGCGTGCGGATGCGGTCGCGCCGCCCGGTCAGGATCTTGTGCGGATAGGCCTGGTGGCCGACGTCCCAGATCAGTCGGTCGTCCGGGGTGTCGAACACATGGTGCACCGCGACCGTCAGCTCGACCACGCCGAGCGAGGCACCGAGATGCCCGCCGGTGATCGAGACGGCCTCGATCGTCTCGCGCCTGAGCTCCTCGGCGAGCTGCTTCAGCTGCGCGGTGGAGAAGTTGCGCAGGTCCGCCGGCACGTGAACGCGATCCAGCATCGGCTTGATGGCCTGAGGGGTCATGGCTCCTACATCCGGCGGGTGACGACGAAGGAAACGAGATCGCGGAGCAGGTCGGCCTTCCCCTCGAAGGTCGACAGATGACCGGTCGCCTGTTCCGCCAGAAACTGCATATGCGCCTTGGCCCGCGGCAGCCCCATCAACGACACCAGCGTGGCCTTCCCCGCGGCCGCGTCCTTGCGCGGCGTCTTCCCCAATTGTTCCCTTGTGCCGGTCTCGTCAAGGATGTCGTCGGCGATCTGGAAGGCGAGCCCGACGTCGCGGCCGTAATGCGCCAGCGCCAGGCGCTGCGGCGACGCCGCCTTGCCGAGGATCGCGCCGGCCTCGCAGCACCAGGTGATCAGGCGGCCGGTCTTGAGCATCTGCAGCCGGGTCACCTCGTGCTCGGAGAGCTGCGCATCCTCGGCCAGCAGGTCGATCATCTGCCCGCCCGCCATGCCGCGCGCCCCGGAAGCGGCCCCGAGCGAGGCGATCAGCACACACCGCACTGCCGGGTCGCTGTGGGTGTCGGCCTCCGCCAGCACCTCGAAGGCGAGCGCCTGGAGAGCGTCGCCCGCCAGGATCGCGGTCGCCTCGTCGAAGGCCTTGTGGCAGGAGGGCTTGCCGCGGCGGAAATCGTCGTCGTCCATCGCCGGCAGGTCGTCATGCACCAGGGAATAGGCGTGCAGCATCTCCACCGCGGCGGCGACGCGCAGCGCGCAGCGCCGGGCGACGTTGAACAGCCCGGCACTCTCCAGCACCAGGAAGGCGCGGATCCGCTTGCCCCCGCCGAGTGCTGCGTAGCGCATCGCCTGGTAGAGCCGGGCCTGGGCGTCCTCGCCCTGCGGCAGCAACCGGTCGAGCGTGGCCTCGACCGCCGCGGCGGCCTCGGCCATGGCCGCGCCGAGCCGGCCCTGAAGCGCGACCGGTGCCGTCATGTCTCGGGGTCGAGGGGCTCGGTTCCTGTGGCCGTGCCGGCGGTCTCGACGATCCGGCTCACCTTGGCCTGCGCCTCGGCGAGCTTGGCCGCGCAGTGCCGACGCAGCGCGTCACCGCGTTCATAGGCACGGATCGCGTCCTCAAGCGTGCCTTTGCCGGCCTCGAGCTGGGCGACGATCGCCTCGAGCTCGGCGAGCGCGTCCTCGAAGCTCATGGTCTGCGTTTCGGCCTCGCCCTGTGCCCGAACGGCCATCGTCCTCGTTCCCGGTCCAGCCACAAGCCTACCCCGCGCGGACGGGCGGTGCCACCGCTAGCCCTGGCGCTGGAGCCCGAGCTCCTGATCGACAAGGCTGATCCAGTAGGCGACCCCGAGCGGGATGATGTCGTCGTTGAAGTCGAAATGCGGCGTGTGCAGCTCGGGCGACCGGCCATCAGGGCCGGCCCCGCCGCCGATGAACATGAACGAGCCGGGCTTCGCCTCGAGCATCAGGGCGAAATCCTCGCCGCCCGTCACCGGGGCGGCATTTGCCTCCACCTCCGTCTCGCCGACCAGGGCGGCGGCGGCGGCCACCGAGACCGCTGTCTGCTCGGGGTGGTTCACGAGCGCGGGTACGCCGCGGCGGTACTCGACCTCGGCAGAGCACCCGTGGGCCTGGGCGAGCGTGCTTGCGAGCTCGCGGATGCGCCGCTCCAGCAGGTCGCGCACGGTGCGCGAATAGCTGCGCGCGGTGCCGGCGAGGCGGAGCTCCGCCGGCATGACGTTGGGTGAGTCGAACGAGCCGCCGGCGAGCGCGCCGACCGAGAGCACCGCCGCCTCCACCGCCGGGACATTGCGGCCGATGATGGTCTGGAGTGCCAGCACGAAATGTGCCTGCACCACGGTCACGTCGGTGGCGAGGTGCGGTGTGGAACCGCCATGCCCGCCGGTGCCGCGGAAGATCACGCCCCAGCGATCGGCCGCGGCCAGCGCCGGGCCGGTGCGGGTGGCGAACCGGCCGGCCGGCAGGTTCGGCTTGTTGTGCAGGCCGTAGACGGCGTCGCACGGGAAACGCTCGAACAGGCGGTCGGCCAGCATCGCCCGCGCCCCGCCGCGGCCCTCCTCGGCGGGCTGGAAGATCAGGTGCACGGTGCCGGCGAAGTCGCGGTGCTCGGCGAGCCAGCGCGCCGCGCCGAGCAGCATGGTGGTGTGGCCGTCATGGCCGCAGGCATGCATCACGCCCAGGTTCTGCGAGGCATAGGGGAGTCCGGTCGCTTCCGGGATCGCCAGCGCGTCCATGTCGGCGCGCAGCCCGATCGCGCGCTGGCCGGGCAGCGTGCCCTTCACCGTGCCGACCACGCCGGTCTTGCCGACGGCCTCGGTCACCTCGATGCCCCAGTCGCGGAGCTTCGCGGCCACGAGGGCGGCGGTGCGCACCTCCTCCATCCCCATCTCGGGGTGGGCGTGGATGTCGCGTCGGATGGCGGTGAGCTCGGCGTGATGGGCCTTCACGCCGTCGATGACCGATCGGTCCATGGGTGGGTCCCTTGCTTGCGCGTCGGTGGCGGGCCGAACATGCGATGGCTCGGTCGCGAAGGCCAGAGCCGGCAGGCGGCGAAGGAAGCTCGATGGCGCTGATCACCTATGTCACGCGAGTGCAGTTCGAGTTCGGCGCACTCGCCCTGCTCGCCGAGGAGTTGGCGCTGGTCGGCATCCGCCGGCCCCTGGTGGTGACCGACCGGGGCGTGGTGGCGGCCGGGTTGTGGGATTGCGTGCGCGCCGTCCTGCCCGCGGACCTGCCGGTCGCGCTGTTCGCCGACACCCCGCCAAACCCCACGGAGGCCGCAGTGCGCGCCGCTGCCGACGCCTATCGGGCGCATGCGTCTGATGGGCTGATCGGGCTCGGCGGCGGCTCGCCGCTCGATCTCGCCAAGGCGGTGGCGGTGGCGGTGACGCACCCTGCCGGGCCACTCAAGCAATACGCCGTGATCGAGGGCGGGCTCGCGCGCATCACCTCGGCTGCCGCGCCCAATGTCGCGATCCCGACCACCTCGGGCACCGGCAGCGAGGTGAGCCGCGGCGCGATCATCGTGCTCGATGACGGGCGCAAGGTCTCAATCGGCAGCCCGCATCTGCTGCCCAAGGTGGCGATCTGCGACCCCGAGCTCACGCTCGGCCTGCCGCCGCTGCTGACGGCCGCGACCGGCATGGACGCGGTGACCCACAACGTGGAGGCGTACCTGTCTCCACGGATCAATCCAGTCGCCGACGCGATCGCGCTCGACGGGCTCGCGCGCGCTTGGCGCCACATCGTCCGCGCGACGGAGCACGGCACGGACCGCGAGGCGCGCTGGGAGATGATGATGGCCTCGATGGAAGGGGCCATGGCATTCCAGAAGGGGTTGGGCGCGGTGCATGCGCTCGCCCATCCCTTGGGCGGCATCCCAGCGCCGCCGGTGCTGCATCACGGCACGCTGAACGCGGTGCTGCTGCCGCATGTGGTGCGCTTCAATGCCGCCGTCGTGCCGGAGCGGGTGAGCGCGCTCGGCGCGGCGATGGGGCTTGCCGATACGCGCGCGGAAGCGGTGGCCGAGGCCTTCGCGGCGCGCGCGGCCGAACTCGGTCTGCCGGCGACGCTCGGCGCGATGGGCGTGACGCGGGAGGTGCTGCCGGCGATCGCGGCGGCCGCCATGAAGGATCACTGCCACGCGACCAACCCGCGCGAGGCGAGCGAGGCCGACTACCGCGCGCTGCTGGAGACAGCCTACGACGCCTGAACCCGAGCCCTCAGCAGGTGCTTCTGGATCTTGCCCGTCGAGGTCTTGGGGATCTCGGCGAACACCACCGCGCGCGGCGCCTTGAAATGCGCGAGCCGCTCGCGCGCGAACGCGATCAGCTCGGCCTCGGTGGCGCTCATCCCCGGCTTCAGCTCGACGAAGGCGCATGGCGTCTCGCCCCATGTCTCGTCGGGCTTCGCCACCACCGCCACCGCTGCGACCGCCGGGTGCGCGTAGAGCACGTCCTCGACCTCGATTGAGGAGATGTTCTCGCCACCCGAGATGATGATGTCCTTCGAGCGGTCCTTGAGCTGGATGTAGCCGTCGGGCTGCGTCACCGCGAGATCGCCGGTGTGAAACCAGCCGCCGGCGAAGGCTTTCGCCGTTGCGGGTGGGTCCTTCAGATATCCCTTCATCACCACGTTGCCACGCATCATCACTTCGCCGAGCGTCGTCCCATCCGCTGGCACGGGCGCCATGGTCGCAGGGTCCATCACCGCGAGTCCTTCGAGTGCGAGATAGCGCACGCCCTGGCGCGCCATCAGCGCGGCCTGCTCCGCCATCGGCCGCGCGTTCCATTCCTCGTGCCACTCGTTCACCACCGAGGGCCCATACACCTCGGTCAGCCCGTAGACGTGGCAGACCTCGAACCCGGCCTCGCGCATCGCCCGCAGCACCGCCTCGGGCGGCGGCGCAGCCGCGACGAGGAAGGTCACGCTGCGCTCCAGCGCGCGCTTCTCCGCCTCGGGCGTGTTCAGCAGCGTCGCCATCACGATCGGCGCGCCGCACATATGGCTGACGCGCTCCTCGGCCATCAGCCGCCACATCTCGGCCCCGCGCACCGCGCGCAGGCAGACATGCGTGCCGGCGAGCGCCGTGATCGTCCACGGGAAGCACCAGCCGTTGCAGTGGAACATCGGCAGAGTCCACAGATAGACCGGATGGCGCGGGATCGACGCCGACAGCACGTTGCCGACCGCGAGCAGCTGCGCGCCGCGGTGGTGATAAACCACGCCCTTGGGCCGGCCCGTCGTGCCGGAGGTGTAGTTCAGCGAGATCGCGTCCCACTCGTCCGCCGGCATCGGCCAGGCGAAGCCCGGATCGCCCTCCGTAAGCAACCCCTCGTAGTCGATGCCGCCGAGGGTCTCGTCGCGCGCGGCCTCGGGGGTGGTGTCGTCGACCACGTCGATCACCAGCGGCCGCGCCGCGGTCTGAGCGAACGCCGCACGCAACAGCGGGATGAACTCGCGCTCGACGATGATCGCCTTCGCCTCGCCGTGCTCGAGGATGTAGGCGATCGTGCCGGCATCAAGACGGGTGTTGATCGTGTTCAGCACGCCCTGCGTCATCGGCACACCGAAATGCACCTCCAGCATGGACGGCACGTTCGGCAGCAGCGCGGCAACCGCATCGCCGCGGCCGATGCCCCGCTGCGCCAGCGCATGCGCGAGCTGCACGCAGCGATCGCGTAGCGCGCGATAGCTGCGCCGCAGCGCGCCGTGCGTCACCGCGATCCTGTCGGGGAACACCGCGGCCGAGCGCTCCAGGAACAGGAGCGGCGTCAGCGGCCGGAAATTCGCCGGATTGCGCGCCAGTGCCGGGTCGTCGTTCGCGGCGGCCATGTCATCCTCCCCTGATCGGTCGGGACAAAGCCTCACGCAGCGGGCGGGGCGGAGGCAAGCAGGCGGTCGGTCTCGGCCTCGATCGTGGCCTCCAGACGGTCCAGCATCGCCTCGCGGGCGAGGCCGGGCGGGATCGGCGGCAGCACCGCGACGGTGATCGTGCCGGCGCGCTTGTGGAACGCGCGCCGTGCCCAGAACAACCCCGAATCGGTGGCCACCGGGACCACGGGCAGCCCCGAACGCGCATAGAGGGCGGCGATCCCCGGCTGGTACGGCCGGCGCTCGCCCGGCGCCGTGCGGGTCCCTTCCGGGAAGATCAAGATCTGCCGCCGCTCGGCGAGCGCGGCCTCGCCCGCGCGCATCAGGTGGCGGATCGCGGCCGGCCCGGACGCGCGGTCGATCCCGATCATCCCGGCCGAGCGGGCGTACCAGCCATAGAGCGGAATCCAGAACAGCTCGCGCTTCAGCACATAGGCGGGCCGGGGCAGCAGCGCGAGCCAGACGATCGTATCGAAGGCAGACTGGTGTTTGGCCGCGATCAGGGCCGGGCCCTCGCGCGGGATGCGGTCCTCGCCGACCACACGCACGCGGATGCCGACGGTGATCCGCAGCAGCCCGAGCACGCGCTCGGCCCACCAGGCCAGCAGCGCAAGCCGTCCCGCGCGGTCCAGGAGCGGCAGCAGCGGCAGGCAGACCACCGAGGCGATCACGGTGAAGGCGAAGAAGGCGACATTGAACAGTGCCGAGCGCAGCAGCGTCACGACATCCCCCGATCGGCCGGGGCAAGCCCCGCCAGCGCCGCCAGCAGCTTCACGTACTCGCCGGCGGCCAGCCTCAGCACGCCGGGACTCAGCCACCAGCGGTCTCGCCGGAACGGTGCGGGCGTGACCGGATGGGCGATCAGCCGCGCCTGCGGCAGTTCCCGCCGCAGCATCAGCAGCGCCCGTGGCATGTGATAGCCGGCCGTCACGACCACCAGGGTCGAAAGCCCGTGCGCGCGTGCCCACGCGGCGGCCTCCTCGGCATTGCCGCGGGTGGAGGTCGCGCGCCGGCCGAGCGTGATGCGCGGCGCGAGCGCCGCTGCGTCGATCCCCTCCGGCCGGTCGAGCTCGGCGAGCGCGGCGGCGTGGTGCACGCCCGACACGAGCAGCCGCGCCGAGGGATCGCGATCGAGCAGCCTGAGCCCCTCCGCGACCCGGCCCGCCCCGCCGGTCAGCACGACGATGCCCGTGCCGTCCGGCGGCGCCGCCCGCGACTCAGCGGGCAGCCGGGCGAGGAACACGACGAACCCCGCCAGCAGGGCGAGCAGGACCACGCCAGCGGCGGCGGCGAGGCGCCGGAGGAACCGGCGGGGAACGGGGCGCTCGGTCATCGGGGGGCCTGCGCGACGGGTGTCGACCCGGTCTCGCAGTCGAGTCGCCGGATCGGCGCACGCTGGCACGGCGCCCCGCCTCGCTGCAAGGACGGGGCTTGCGCGCCGTCACGCCGTCGGCGAAACCATTGGCCGCGCCGAGTCCCCAGCCCCCCGGAGGTTCGTCCCGATGCCGCGGATCGCCTGCCCGAACTGCGGTGCGCGCTATGACGTCGCCGCCGGCGTGATTGGCCCGGCTGGCAAGAATGTGCGCTGCGCGCGCTGCGGGACCGTGTGGCTTGCGCGTCCGGAGCCGGCGGAGACCGAGGCGCCGGTGACGCAGTGGCCGGAGCCGCCGCCGCCGAAGGTGCGCGAGATGGAGGACGAGCCGCCGCCCCGCCTGCGCATGCGCCCCGCGCCGCCGCCGCCGATGTCGGCGCAGGACATCGACGAGCCCCCGCCTCCACCGTCGCGCGCCCGTCGCGGCACCGGGGCGGCGGTCGCCTGGGTGCTGACCCTGCTGGTGCTGGCGGGCGCGGGCTACGGCGCCGCGACCTATCCGCAGACCGTGATCGAGGCTTGGCCGGCAAGCGCGCGGCTCTACGCGTTGCTGGGGATGGCGCCATAGCCGAGGCCTGCCGGCGCACCCCCGATCGGCGGCGTGGGCGCCTCGATCGTGTTGGCCGATGACCTGGGGCCGGCGATCCTGACCACCGGCTCAGGCGCCGGTCGACGGCTGGACGTTGTTAGATCGTACCGTTATCCGGTGCAGGGCGGGGTCTTCGGCCACACGGCAACCGAACGCGCTCTTCTCGAACGCTGCTCGGTCAAGCGTCTGACCCGGGCCGGGGCGCAAGACCGGATCGCTCTCGTCACCCGCTGAACTCTACTCCCACTCGATGGTTCCCGGCGGCTTGGACGTGATGTCGTAGGTCACGCGGTTGATGCCGCGCACCTCGTTGACGATCCGGTTCGCGGTGCGCAGCAGGAACCCCATGTCGAACGGATAGACATCCGCCGTCATCCCGTCCGTGCTCGTCACGGCGCGCAGCGCACAGGCCTGGTCGTAGGTCCGCTCGTCGCCCATCACGCCGACCGTGCGCACCGGCAGCAGCACCGCGAAGGCCTGCCAGATCGCGTCGTAGAGCCCTGCCGCGCGGATCTCCTCGAGGAAGATCGCATCCACCTTCTGGAGCAGGTTGACCTTCTCGCGCGTCACCTCGCCCGGGATGCGGATCGCCAGCCCGGGCCCCGGGAACGGATGCCGGCCGACGATCGCCTCGGGCAGCCCGAGTTCGCGTCCGAGCGCGCGCACCTCGTCCTTGAACAGCTCGCGCAGCGGCTCGACGAGCTTCATGTTCATCCGTTCCGGAAGGCCACCGACATTGTGGTGGCTCTTGATCGTCACACTCGGCCCGCCGGTGAACGAGACGCTCTCGATCACGTCCGGATAGAGCGTGCCCTGGGCAAGGAATTCGGCGCCGCCGAGCTTGGCCGCCTCCTCCTCAAACACCTCGACGAACAGCCGCCCGATGGTCTTGCGCTTCGCCTCGGGGTCGGTCACGCCCGCGAGCGCGCCGAGGAACAGGCCAGCGGCGTCGCGGTGCACCAGGCGGATGTTGAACCGGTCACGGAACGTCGCCACCACCTGTTCGGCCTCGCCCGCGCGCAGCAGCCCGTGATCGACGAAGATGCAGGTGAGCTGGTCACCGATCGCCTCGTGGATCAGCACCGCCGCGACCGAGGAATCGACGCCGCCCGAGAGCCCGCATATCACGTGTCCATCGCCGACCTGGCGGCGGATCCTCGCGATCTCGGTGGCACGGAAGTTCGCCATGGTCCAGTCGCCGCGCGCGCCGCACACCGCGTGGGTGAAGCTGCGCAGGAGTGCTGCGCCGTGCGGCGTGTGCACCACCTCGGGGTGGAACTGCACGCCGTAGAAGCGGCGATGATCGTCGGCGATCGCGGCATAGGGGGCGCCTTCGCTCACGCCGACCACGCGGAACCCCTCGGGAAGGCGCGTCACCCGGTCGCCGTGGCTCATCCACACCTGTTCGCGTGCGCCCTTCTGCCAAACGCCATGGAACAGCGCACAGTCATCGGTGATGTCTAGGAAGGCACGGCCGAACTCGCGGTGATCCGAGGTCTGCACCTCGCCGCCAAGCTGCGCGACCATGGTCTGCTCGCCGTAGCAGATGCCGAGCACAGGCACGTCCAGCGCGAACACCAGGGACGGCGCCCGCGGCGAGGCGCCCTCGGTGACGCTCGCCGGACCACCGGAGAGGATGATGCCGCGCGGGGCGAAGTCGGCGATGCGCCCGGGGTCAGCGTTGAATGGCCAGATCTCGCAGTAGACGCCACTCTCGCGCACGCGCCGGGCGATCAGCTGCGTCACCTGGCTGCCGAAGTCGAGAATCAGGATCCGGTCCGTCATGGCGGACAGATACAGAATGCCGCGCGGTTGGGAAGGCCCCTTGCCGCCATGGCTCAAGGACCCCGCCTCCGAACGGCCGCCTCTCGCGTGCGCAACCGGAG
This sequence comes from Elioraea sp., assembly GCF_051860475.1. Taxonomy (NCBI): domain Bacteria; kingdom Pseudomonadati; phylum Pseudomonadota; class Alphaproteobacteria; order Acetobacterales; family Elioraeaceae; genus Elioraea; species Elioraea sp. The sequence goes on from NZ_JBHYDW010000094.1 coordinate 10,968, forward strand.
ATCGGGCTGGTCGGGGCGCGCCGCACGCCTTTCGATCAGCGCTCGAGCTCGCGCAGGCGTGCAGGCCGGCGCTGGTTGTGCCGTGGCGCGGCGCTACACCAGCGCCAGCGTCAGCGGCAAGGTAAGGGCCGCGAGCAGCGTCTGCACCGTGGTGATGCCGGCCATCAGCGGCGCATCCCCGCCGAGCTGGCGCGCCATGATGTAGGACGAGGTCGCGGTCGGCAGGGCGGCGAACAGCACTGCAACCTCCGCCGCCGTGCCGCGCACGCCGAACGCAAGGCACGCGAGCGCGGTCAGGGCGGGCAGCAGGATGAACTTCGCCGCCGAGGACACTGCCGCCGCGCCTGGCCGCGCCCGGAGCGCGCGCGGGGTGAAGGCGGCGCCGACACAGAGAAGTCCGATCGGCAGGCTCGCCTGGCCGAGGCTGCGCAGCGCGGCCGCGACCACGCCCGGTACGGGCGCCGCCGTCGCCTGCCACACCGCGCCCACCGCGCAGCCGAGGATCAGCGGATTGGTCGCAAGCGCCCTCAGCGTCCCGGCCAGACTCGGCGTCGCCTTGCCGAAGCGCGCGAAGGCCAGCACCGACAGCGCGTTCACCGTCGGAACGATCGCCGCATTGGCGACCGCCGCCAGCGCCACGCCGGACGCACCGTGCAGCCCCGCGGAGGCGGCGAGCCCGATGTAGTTGTTGAACCGGATGCCGCCCTGGAGCACCGAGGTGAAGGCCGGGCCGTCGATGCCGAGACGCGGGCGCAGGGCGACCAGCGCGGCCGCGGTGACGAGCAGCGGCACCGCGATCGCGACGACCATCCCGGCCACCGGCACGCCGGCGAGGTCCGCCGTGCCGAGCCCGTGCGCGAGCAGCGCGGGTAGCAGCACCACGAAGCAGAGCCTCTCCGCGCCCTGCCAGAACGGGTCGGCGAGCAGGCCGATCCGCCGCAGCGCCCACCCGAGCCCGATCAGCAGCGCCACCGGGACGACGGCGAGGATGACAGCGGCGAGGCGGACCATAGGCCATGCTCGCCGATCCTTGCCCCGGAGTCAGCCGGCGCTATGGCGCGGTCAGTTCCGCCGGTGCGGCCGACGCGCCGGCATGCAGCGGCATCGGCCGCGGCCCGGCGGCGTGCTCGTAGGCGGCGCCGAGCGCCAGCAGGCGCGCCTCCGCGAGCGGCCGCCCGATCAGCTGCATCGCCGTCGGCGAGCCGTCGCGGGTGAACCCGATCGGCAGGGCGAGCGCAGGCAAGCCGAGGAGATTGATCGCGCGCGACGGATAGGCGAAGGCGAGGTAGTCGATCGCCCCCGGGGTCTCGGCTTCGGCGATCGTGGGCACCGGCACCGGCAGGACCGGCAGGTGCAGCAGGTCCGCCTGCGCGAACAGCCGGGCGACCGGACCCGAGAGCAGCGCGCTCCGCAGCCTGAGCGCGTCGATGTAGTCGCTCGCCCGGTAGGCGAGGCCAGGCAGCAGCCGCTCGCGGGTCGCGGCGCCGAGCCGGCATGGCGTGCGCACGAGCTCGCTTCGCCACAGCGCGGCGGCCTCGGCTGCGAGCACGACATTCACCGCGGCATTGGCGTCGTCGAACCAGTCGAGCTCGACCGGCACCAGCCTGGCGCCAAGGTCGCCCAGCACCGCCAGGCTGGCCTCCAGCAGCGCCGCGTCCGCGACCGTGCGCGCGATCGGGCCGATGTGGTCGAGGCTTCCCGAGAGGGGCAGCACGCCGCATCGGCTCACCCGCCCGAAGCCGGGCTTCAGACCGACCACGCCGCAGCACGAGGCCGGCGTACGGATCGAGCCGCCAGTGTCCGAGCCCAGCGCAGCGAAGGTAAGCCCGGCGGCGACGGCGGCGGCCGGCCCGCTCGACGAGCCGCCTTGCCGCCGAGGAGCTCGTGGTGCTGCGGCCGAATCGCGGCCCGACGGTCGCGCCGATCGACATCGACCAGGTGCGCGACTTCTTCGAGATGTTCGACCTGTGCCAGCGTGCGGCGACGCGCTGGGCCGCGCTGCGCCGGACCGACCAGGACATCCCGCACTTCACCGCGCTCGCCGGGGCGTTCCGCGATGCCGTCGCCCGCCGCGATTCGCTCGGCCAGAGCGAGGCCAATGCGGCGTTCCACGGCGCAATCGCCGAGGCGTGCGGCAACGCGCACCTCCGCGACACCTACAAGACCCTGCTCGGCAAGGGCATGCGCCTGTCGCATCTGTCGCTGATCGAGCCGCTGACGGGCGCCGAGCTGCCGGACTCCTACTTCGCCTGGTTGCTCGACGAACACGACCGGATGGTGGCGCTGATCCGCGCGCGCGCGCCCGATCCGGCGGAGCAGGTCGCGCACGCCCACGCCGAGAAGTTCCGCGCCAACGTACTGCGCTACCTCGCGCTGAGCGAGGCGCCGGCGCTCGGCGTGCCCTACCCCGACGAGCCGAAGCCGCCGGTCCGGCGTGCGCCCCGGCGCCTCAGCGGGGGAAGCTGACCGTCGCGCTGCCGGCCTGGAGGGTGCGCGTCGCGAGGTCGTATTCCATCAGGTCCTCGCCCAGGATCAGCGGCCCCGGCCACTGCGCGCGCACCTCCGCGACCAGGGCGGCGCGGTCGAAGCGCGGCGGTACGAAGTGGTTGAGGATGAGCATGCCCACATCGGCTTCGGCCGCCACCGCGCCCACCTCGGTCGAGAGCGTGTGGTAGGAGGCGACTGCGTCGATCCCCTCCTGTGTGCGCACGCCCTCGATCACGCGCATCTCGCGCCTGATGAGCACCTCGTGCAGCAGGCAGTCCGCGCCGCGCGCGGCCTCGATCAGCGGCTGCCAGACGATCGTGTCGGCGGAGTGGACGAAGCGGAGCCCGTCATGCTCGACGACGAAACCGTACACGTCGGGGAACGGGTCGTGGTTCACCTTCACGGGCGTGACGGTGACGCCGCCGCGCAGCGTCTGTCCGTCCGCAAACTCCGTCACCTCGACATCGAGCCCCGCCACCGAGGGGCGCTTCTCATGCGCGACCCGGATATCGAGCTCCGGCTTCCAGAGCGCGGCCGAGCGCTCGACGAAGCCGATCGTGCCGGGTGGGCCGAACACTTTCCACGGCCGGTCGCGGCCCTGGTGCCACGACGAGACCAGCAGCTGGTGGAAATCCACCACGTGGTCGCTGTGCAGGTGGGTGATGAACAGCGCATCGATCCCTGCGCCGGAGGTGCCGGCCTGGATCAGGCGCTGCGTCACCCCCGAGCCGCAGTCGAACAGCAGCCGCCGGCCGCCGGCCAAAATCAGGTTGGCGGGACCCATGCGCTGAGGATCGGCGGGTGGGGCGCCGGTGCCGAGCAGGACGAGCTTCATGCGGCGAGGCTAGGGCAGAACGCTGTGCGCTGGAATCCGACGACGTCAGCGCGCATCCATCCGGTCCATTCATCCGCTGCAGCACAGCAAGCACACACAGCAATCCGTCACCGCGCGCCGCCGCGAGACCCCGCTCCGCCGCATCCGATCCCGGTGGGGGCGCCGACGAAGCCGAGGATCGCCGCCATCAGCCGCTCGGGCTCATCGGCGCGGATCGAGTGGCTGCTGTCCTCGAACACCTGGAACTGCGAGCCCGGGATCAGCCGGTGGATCTCCTCGGAAAACTCAGGCGGGCAGATCCAGTCGTGCCTGCCGGCGATGATCAAGGTCGGCGCGGTGATGCGGGCGAACTCCGGGCGGAGATCGAAGCGCCGCAGGAACCCGTCGGGGCCGAAGGCGCGGTTCAGCGGCTCGGGCGCATAGGGCAGCCGCGCCAGCGCCGGGCGTGCCTTCTCAGCATCGAAGCGGCGCGAGTAGAGCGGCCCCATCACGGTATGGAAGCGCCGCACATCCTCCTCGCTCCGGAATCCGCCATCCCAGAGCGAGGCGGTGATCGCCTGCTGCTCCGCCGTGCCGCGCTCGGCGAGGATCTCGCGCGCGCGGCGGATGAACCCGCCATGCGCGGCCGTCACGATCAGGATGAGGTGCGAGACGGCATCCGGGTAGCGCGCGGCGTGCGCCATGCCGACCATCCCGCCGTAGCTCGTGCCGATCGAGACGATCGGGCCGAGGCCGAGATGACGCCGCAGCGCCTCCATGTCCTCGACATTCTCGTCGAGCGTCCAGCGCGCGGGGTCACCGTCGCGCGCCGAGCGCCCCTGGCCGCGATGATCGAAATAGACGAGCTGCATCGCGCGGGTGAGCGGCGTGTAGCCGGGCTTGAAGCCGGAATGGTCCGAGCCCGGACCGCCGTGGATCACGAAGGCGACCGGGCGCTCGCGCATGCGCGGCCCGTCGGGCACCAGCCCCATGCCGTCGATGTCGAAATAGATCGTGGTGTCGCGAATCCTGGCGTACATCAGCCGAGCCTTGGATCAAGCCACGGGGAACGCATCGGACTCCACGGGCGCTGCTCGGCCACGCCGTCCGCGAGCGCAGCGCCGAGCCCGGGCAGGTCAGGCACCGGCGCGACTCCGCCCGAGATCGCCGGCACGGTGCCGGCCACGAGGCCGAAGAACAGCGGCGTCTCGCCGAACTGCACCTCGAGCCGGCCGAGATTCGGGATGGTCGCGCAGACCTGCACGGTATGGGCGTGGCAGATCGGTCCTGTCGGATTGTGCGGCGCGATCTCGATGCCGTGCACCTGCGCCAGGGCGGCGATCCGGCGCATCTCCTCGTGCCCGCCGCAATACTTGATGTCGGGCATCAGCACGTCATAGGCGCCGGCGGCGATCACGGGCGCGAAGCCGGCGAGCCCGGCCAGCGTCTCCGCACCGGCAAGACGCATGCCGCGGTCGTTCGCCATCGCGCGGATGCGGCGGATCTCGGCGAGGTTCGCCTCGGCGAGCGGGCATTCGAGCCAGAAGAGGTCGAACCGCGCGACGTCGCGCACCAGCGCGGCCGCGCCGCCGGCGGAGAAGCGCCAGTGGCAGTCCACCATCACGTCGATGCCGGGCCCGACCGCGTCGCGCACCGCGGCGATGCGTTCGAGCCCCTGGGCATAGGCCACCCGCTGCGCAGGCTCCGCCGCATCCTCCCAGACGAACGGATCGAACGGCGCGAGCTTCACCGCCGTGAACCCGTCCGCGACGGCGCGGCGCGCGGCGGCGGCGAATCCCTCCGGCACCCGCTCGGCCACGCCGCGATTGATGTTCGCGTAGAGCAGGACGCCCTCGCGCAGCCGCCCGCCCAGCAGACGCCAGATCGGCACGCCGGCCTGCTGCCCCGCGAGGTCCCACAGCGCCTGTTCCAATGCCGACAGCGCGGCATGACGCACCAGCCCGCCCGGCGCGTGCACAAGCACCCGCGTCAGCGCGTTGCGGTCGTGCGCATCGGTGCCGCGCAGCGTTGCGTCGAGGCGTTCGACCTCGACCTCCAGCGCCGCCTCGTGGTTCGCGAGCGTGCACTCGCCCGTGCCGGTGCGCCCATCCTCGGTGCGCACCTCGACGAACGACCAGTTTGTCTTCGGCGTGACGTTGATGCCCGCGAAGCGGAGTTCGGCGATCCGCACCCTCTACTCCAGCGCGAGGTTCTTTTCGGCGACAAGACGTTGCCACTTCGCGACATCGTTGCGGATGCGCTCGTGGAACTGCTCGGGCGTGGTCGCGCGCGGGAAGCCGCCGATCCGTCGCACCGGCGCGAGCACGTCCGGCATCTGCGCGATCTTCACGCACTCCGCGTGCAGACGATCCACGATCGGCCGCGGCGTCCCGGCCGGCGCGAGCAGCCCGAACCAGGCGATGGTCTCGAATCCCGGCAGACCGCTCTCGTGCACGGTCGGCGTGTCGGGCAGATCGGGCGTCCGCTCCATCGACGTCACCGCGAGCGCGTGCAGCTCGCCGCGCTGGATGATCGCCATCGCCGGCGGCAGGTTGACGAACATCACCGGCGGCTGGCCCGAGACGAGCCCTTGCAGCCCGTTGGCCGCCCCCCGGAACGGCACATGCTGCATGTCGAGCCCGGCCATCGACTTGAACAGCTCCATCGACAGATGCGCCGAGGTCCCGACCCCGCCCGAGGCGTAGTCGAGCTGCCCGGGCCGCGCCTTGGCGTAGGCGATCAGCTCGGCAACCGAGCCGACATCCAGCACCTTGCGGTTCACCACGAGCACATTCGGCGCCTCGACCAACAGGCTGATCGGCTGGAAGTCGCGCACCAGGTCGTAGGGGAGGTTGCGGTACACGGCGCCGTTGATGCCGTGGCTGCCGGCATTGCCCATGATCACCGTGTAGCCGTCGGGGGCGGCCCGGGCGGCGGCCTCGGTGCCGATCCGCCCACCCGCGCCGGTGCGGTTCTCGACCGGGAAGGGCTGACCCAGCGCCTCCTGGAGCTTCGCCGCATAGAGCCGCGCGATCGAATCGCCGCCATCGCCAGGAGCGGAGGGAACGATCACGCGCACGGGCCGCGATGGCCACGCATCCTGGGCCTTGGCGTGCGTCAGGGTCAGCAGCGCTGGGGCAGCCAGCAGCGTGCGGCGACGGATCATCATTTCCTCCTCGTCCCGGTCCTCTTGCGCATCGTCGCGCGGGCCTTCGCTTGCCGCAACCCCGGCGCTACTGTTCAGACCGAACCAGGGAACGGACGGACCATGAGCGACGAGATCGGCATCCTGCGCCAGCGCACGATCGAGGCGGCCTTCGCAAAGGGGGTGTACGAGGAAATGGCGGCGGAGCTTGGCGAGGAACGCGCCAAGGAGATCCTGGCGCGCGCGGTGATCAGGATGGCCAAGGCCGCGGGCGCGGAGTGGGCGAAGACGGCGCCGGAGGGCAAGACCGATCTCGCGACCTTCGAGGCCACCCTGCCGGCCTGGACGAGGGACGACGCGCTCCGCATCGAGGTGCTGAAGCGCACGGAGACCGAGTTCCACTTCAACGTGACGCGCTGCCGCTATGCCGAGACCTACAAGGCCATGGGAATCGGCCATCTCGGCGCGGTGCTGTCC
>NZ_JBHYDW010000095.1:0-17663 GCF_051860475.1 Elioraea sp.
CGGGACCGCCGCCAGACGCAGACGAGCAGACCTATCCCCGCTCAATCCCCCCATACACGCAAGGGTCAGGGTGAGGGGGGCAGCGAGGCGCGACGGGTGATCACCGCGGGGCGCCTGAAGCGCCCTCACCCCACCCCTCTCCCGCATGCGGGAGAGGGAGCGATCACCGCCGCTCGATCGTCACCCCCGTCTCGGCGACCACGCGGCGCCAGCGCGCGATCTCGGTGCTGATGTGCCGCGCCGCACTCTCGGGCGTGGAGTCCGTCACCGGCTCGGTGCCGATCGCGCGCAGCCGCTCGGCGAGCTCGGGCTCGGCGAGGGCGGCGTTGAACGCGGCGTTCAGGCGCGCGAGCACGGGTGCGGGCGTGCCGGCGGGGGCGGCGGCGAGGATCCAGGTCTCGGCATCGAAGCCGGGGATGAGATCGGCAAGCGCCGGAAGCTCAGCCACCGGCCCCGAGGCGCGGGCGGAGGCACGCGCGAGCGCCTTCAGCCGCCCATCGGTGATGGCGCCGGCCACTGTGGGGATGGATTCGATCATGTAGGTCACCTCCCCGCCCATCAGCGCGACCATGGCCGGGCCGCCGCCGCGATACGGCACGTGCTCGACCTGGAGCCCGAGGGCGGTGCGGAACCACTCGCCGGCGAGATGCGGCATCGAGCCCACGCCGGCGGAGGCGTAGTTGTGCTTCCCCGGCTCGGCGCGCAGCTTCGCCACCAGCGCGTTCATGTCCGCGAACCCCGCATCGGCGCGCACCACCACCACGAACCCCGTCACGCCCAGCAACGCGACCGCGGCGAAGTCGCGCTCGGCGTCGTAGGGCAGGTCGGGGAACACGGCCGGGTTCACGCCATGCGTGGACGCGACCGCGATCAGCAGCGTCGAGCCGTCGGGGGTGGCGCGGCGCACCTGGTCGGCCGCCGTGGCGCCGCCGGCACCGGGGCGGTTCTCCACCACCACGCTCTGGCCGAGATGGTGCGCGAGCCGCGGCGCGATCAGCCGCGCGCCGACATCGGTGCTGCCGCCCGGCGCGAACGGCACGACGAGGGTGAGCGCGCGCCCGGCCGGCTGGGCGGCGAGCGGCAGTGGGGCGAGCGCGAGCCCGGCGAGCAGGTGGCGGCGTGCGAGCATGGGCGATCTCCGAGCGATGGATCGGGCTGAGAAGAGCGCCGGACCGGAGTCGCGTCAAACGACGGTCCTGCGACACCCTCTCGGCTTGCCGCGCGGTCCGTGCCGCCTATAACGGGCCGAGCCGAGAAGGGACCCCGCATGACCGTTGCCGCCTCCCCGCCATCCGGGCCGCTGAAGGGCCTGCGCGTGTTCGATCTCACCCGCGTGCTGGCGGGGCCGACCTGCACGCAGATGCTGGGCGACCTGGGCGCAGAGGTGATCAAGATCGAGCACCCCTCGCGCGGCGACGACACGCGCGGCTTCGCGCCGCCGTTCCTGCCCAACCCCGACGGCACGCCGACCAAGGAGAGCGCCTATTTCGCCGGGGTGAACCGCAACAAGTTCTCGGTCACGCTCGACATCGCCAAGCCCGAGGGCCAGGAGATCGCGCGCAAGCTGATCTCGCAATGCGACATCCTGGTGGAGAACTTCAAGCCCGGGGGCTTGGCCAAGTACGGGCTCGACTACGCGAGCCTGAAGGACGAATTCCCCGGGCTGATCTACTGCTCGATCACCGGCTTCGGCCAGACCGGCCCCTATGCCCCGCGTCCCGGCTACGACTCGCTGATCCAGGCGATGGGCGGGGTGATGAGCCTGACCGGCGAGCCGGAGGGCTTGCCGCAGAAGGTCGGCATTCCGGTCGCCGATCTGTTCGCCGGGCTCTACGGCACGATCGGCATCCTCGCAGCACTTCGCCACAAGGAGCAGACCGGGCAGGGCCAGCACATCGATATCGGCATGCTCGACACGCACGTGGCCTGGCTCGCCAACCAGGGGATGAACTACCTCGCCACCGGCGAGAACCCGGCGCGGCTCGGCAACCAGCATCCGAACATCGTGCCCTACCAGGTGTTCGCCACGGCAGACGGCGCGATCGTGCTGAGCGTGGGCAACGACGCCACCTTCGAGCGGTTCTGCAAGGCGTTCGGGCTCGAGCATCTGCTGGCGGACGAGCGTTTCGCCACCAATGCGAAGCGGGTGGAGAACCGCGCGCTGGTCACCGACACGCTGGCGCCGGTGATGACGTCGCGCACCACGAACGAGTGGATCGCGGAGCTCGAGGCGCTGAAGATCGGCTGCGGCCCGATCAACAGGCTCTCTGAGGTGTTCGCCGATCCGCATGTGCAGGCGCGCGGCATGGTGATCGAGATGCCGCACGAGGCGGCAGGGGGGCTGGTGAAGCTGATCGCCAACCCCGTGAAGCTCTCCGCCACCCCGCCCGACTACCGCATCGCGCCGCCGCTGCTCGGCGCGCATACCGACGAGGTGCTCGGCCGCGCGCTCGGGTTCGACGCCGCGGCGATCGCGGCGTTGCGCGAGAAGGGCGTGGTGTGAGCCCGCGCGAGGGCCGCCTGCGCTGGCTCTCGCCGGTCGGATTCCATTGGCTCGCCTGGACGGAGTGGGGGCCGTCGGAGGGCGCTTCGGTCGTGTGCGTGCACGGGCTGACGCGCACGGGCCGCGACTTCGATGCGCTCGCCGCTGCGTTGGCCGAGCGTGGCCGGCGCGTGCTGTGCCCCGACATGCCCGGGCGCGGCGCCTCTGACCGCCTGCCCGACCCGTCGCTCTACAGCAACGATGTCTATGCCGGCGCCTGCGCGCATCTGCTCGCCCGCTTCGGCGACCAGCCGGTCGACTGGGTCGGCACCTCGATGGGCGGGATCATCGGCATGATCCTCGCCGCAATGCCGAACACGCCGATCCGCCGCCTTGTCGTCAACGATGTCGGCCCGTTCATTCCGGCTGCCTCGCTCGCGCGCATCGGCGAGTATCTCGGCCGCGACTGGCATTTCCCCGACCTCGCCGCGGCCGAGCAGCACACGCGCAAGGCCTATGCGCCGTTCGGGGCGCTGACCGATGCGCAATGGCGCCATCTCACCGAGACCTCCATGCGTCCGCATCCCGAGGGTGGCTACCGTCTGCACTACGACCCGGCGATCGCCGAGGCGTTCCGCACGCCACCGGAGGACATCGCGTTCTGGCCGGTCTGGGAGCACGTCGCTGTGCCGACGCTGGTGCTGCGCGGCGCGGAGTCCGATCTGCTCCTGCCCGACACGGCTTCGCGCATGGCAGAACGAAACGGTGTCCGCGTCGAGACGATTCCCGGCTGCGGGCACGCGCCGGCCCTGCTAGACTTCGCGCAGACCGGGCTCGTCGCTGCGTTCCTCGAGGAGGGCCACGCATGATCACGCCAGCCTGGTGCCGCCTGATGGCGGCCTACAACAGTGAGATGAATCGCCGCCTCTATGCCGCCGCGGAGCAGATCCCCGACGCCGCGCGCAAGCGCGAAGTCGGGGCGTTCTTCGGCTCGTTGCACGCGACGTTGAACCACCTCGTCTGGGCCGACCAGATGTGGATGAGCCGCTTCGCCGAGGGCTGGGAGCGACCCCAGGGAGGCATTCCCGGCAGCACCGCGCTCTACGACGACTTCGACGACCTCCGCGCCGCCCGCGTCGGGGCCGATGCCCGCATCGAGACCTGGACCGCGACGTTGACGGAGGAGTCGCTCCGTGGCGACCTCACCTGGTACAGCGGAGCCGCGAAGCGGGAGCGGACGGAGAAGCGCTGGATCCTGCTGGTGCATCTCTTCAACCACCAGACGCATCACCGCGGCCAGGCGCATTGCCTGATCACGCAGAATGGCGTGACGCCCGCCGACACCGATCTGCCCTTCATCCTGGACCTGAAGGCGCTCGGCCTCACCTGACGGGCATGATCGCCGATCCCGCACCGTTCCGGCCGCGCCTGCCCTGGCTCACGGGCGACCTGCAGACCATCCGCAACATGATCCGCCGCGACGCGCCCGATCCGGCTGCGTTCGCGCGGCTCTGGCTCGACCTGCCCGACGGCGACGCGCTCGCCGCCGCCTGGCACGCGGGCGACGGCACCCGGCCTACCGTGGTGCTGATCCATGGACTGACCGGCTGCGAGGACAGCCAGTACATGCGCCGCTCGGCGGCGTTCTGGCGCGCACGCAGCCACGGCGTGGTGCGGCTCAATCTGCGCGGGTCGGCGCCGTCGCTCGCGCGCAGCACCCGCCCCTACCACGCCGCGGCCGGCGCGGACATCGTGGACGCGCTGCGCGCCCTGCCGCGAGATGCGCTCCACCCCGGTCTGGTCTGCATCGGCGTCTCGCTCGGTGGCACGCAGCTCCTCGGAGCGCTCGCCCGCGAGGGCGAGCACGCGACCCTGCCGATCGTCGCCGCGGCGACCCTGTGCGCGCCGGTGCTGCTGGCCCCGGTCGCGCGCCGGATCATGGCTCCACGCAATGCTCTCTATCACCGCTGGCTGCTCGGCCAGATGCAGCGCGAGGCCGAGGCGCTGGCGCTGCATCTGCCGGCACGGCTGCTGGCGGCCGCGCGGTCGGCACGCAGCGTGTACGCGTTCGACGATGGCTATGTCGCCCCGCTCGCGGGCTTCGCCGGCGCCGACGACTACTACGCGCGCGCCAGCCTGCCGCAGCATCTCGACCGGATCGCCGTGCCGACGCTGTGCCTGACGGCCGCCGACGACCCCTGGGTGCCGGCCGGGACCTACCGCGCGATCAACTGGTCGCTGAACCCGCGTGTCACGCCGCTGATCGCGCCGGGCGGCGGCCATGTGGGCTTCCACGACCGCAATCGCGACGGCACCTGGGCCGACCGCACGATCGCGACCTTCGTTCAGCGCGTCATCGTTTCGAGCACATCGGCTGCTGCGCGCCATTGACGCCCATCGCCGGTGCCATCCTCGATGTCCCAGGCCGTCTTCAGCACGCCGACGACGAAGCCCCAGGCGGCGATGCGCCCGCGCTCCTCGCCAAGCCGTTCCGCCAGCAGCGCGACGCGCCGCGCCTGGATCGCGGCGAGGTCGCGCTGGTGCGGCAACCACGACACCGGATTGGTGAGCAGCGTGCCGGTGTCGAAGGCAGGCTCACCGATCGCGCCGAACGGGTCGATCGCGCGCCAGCCGTCGCCGTCGCGCAGCACGTTGCGATGATGCAGGTCGCCGTGCAGCAGCACTGGCGGCCGCGCCGAGGCGTTGAGGTCGCGGTAGAGGCCGAGTGCGCGGTCGCGCAGGCGGGGATCGAGGCGGGGGTCGCGGCAGGCTTCGATCGCGCGGATCCAGCCATGAGCGTCGGCCAGCACCGCGTCAGCCGGCGCGGGCCGATGCAGCCGCAGCATCAGCCCGGCGAGCACATCGGTCGCGTCGTCGTCACGCCCCTCCTCGCAGAGCCTCACGAGCGGTTCGCCGCGCGCCAGCCGTTCCAGCAGCAGCGCCCCGCGGACGGCATCGAACCGCAGCAGCCGCGCCGCGCCGTCGCCGTCCCACGCGGCGAGCGCTTCTGCCTGCGCTTCGAGGCCCTGTCCCGGCTTCTCCAGCTTCAGCACCGCCGCCCTGCCGTCCGCGCAGGTCGCCGCATGCACGAGGCCCTGGGTCGATCCCGGCAGCACCGGCCCGAGCGTCAGCCGCCAGTCGCGCGCGACCGCGACCGCCCGCGCCGCCAGTGCCGCGCGCCACTCTTGCGGTCCGGGCGTGCTGCGGCGAGGCTCCGCGCCGTTCATGGAGGCGAGCGATGACGAAGCCGATCGGCAGCCGCGCCGATTACCGCTGGTTTCTGACCATTCCGACACGATGGATGGACAACGACGTGTTCGCGCATGTCAACAACGTGGTGTACTATTCCTGGTTCGACACGACGGTGGCGCGCTTCCAGATCGACACGCTCGGAGTCAATCCGCTGGAGAGCGAGATCGTCGGTTTCGTGGTCGAGACCCAGTGCCGCTATTTCGCGCCCACCGCCTTCCCCGACGTCATCACCGGCGGGCTCCGCGTGGCGCGCATCGGCAACACCTCCGTGCGATACGAGCTCGGCATCTTCCGCAATGACGAGGAGTGTGCTTCGGCCGAGGGACATTTCGTGCACGCCTATGTCGTGAAGGCGACCGGCAAATCGACGCCGGTGCCGGAGCCGATGCGCGAGGCGCTGGCCCGCTACGCCCGCTGACCCTTGTTCGCCGCCTCGAACATCGCCTTGGTGCGCTCGGCGTCGTAGGGGCCCTCGCGCAGCGTCTCCGGGTCCCATTCGCTGCGGCCGGGGCGGAAGAAGTCGCCGCCATAGACGTGCAGCGCCCCGGTCAGGCGCGGGATCGGGTTGGTGACGCTGTGGATGATGTCCTTGCCGAGCGGTGCGGCCTCGCCGGCCGAGAGCGCCTTCGCCCCGGCCGCCTCGACACGCGAGGGCAGCCCCGGCTCGTCGATGCGGCGCCAGAAGATGTTGTCCTCGCGGCCCGTGTAGAGCCCGATCACCGCCCACATGCCGTGATTGTGCGGCATCAGCGTCATGTGCGGGGCCCAGACGAGATTGAGGATGGTCAGCTCGTCGGAGCGGTAGAGCGTGTTCAGCCCTGCCCGCGTGGGCTCGCCAAGCGCGCGCATCACCGCGCCGGGATCGGCGACCGCGCCCGCGACCAGTTCGCGCACGGCGGGCTGGCCTTGTTTCATGGCTGCGCGACACTCCTCGATGAACCGGTCGAGGTCGAACATGGCGGTTCTCCATCGGCTATCCTGCCGCGGCGCAGTCTACTCCCCGGCCCCGCGCGGCCCAAATCGCGGAGCGACGCCATGACCATCCCGCAGCCGATCATCGACCTCTACGACCGGTTCACCCACGGGGGCATGGACCGCCGCACCTTCCTCGATCGCCTCGCCACGTTGGCGGGCGGAGCGCCGGCGGCGGCGGCGCTGCTGCCGCTGCTGGCGGCCGACCCGGCCAAGGCGGCGATCGTGCCGCCCGATGATCCGCGCCTGACCGTCGCCCGCGTCACCTGGGCCGGGCCGGACGGCGAGCTCGCCGGGTATCTCGCGCGCCCGCGCGACGGCGGACGGCTGCCGGCGGTGATCGTCATCCACGAGAACCGCGGCCTCAACCCGCATATCGAGGACGTCACGCGGCGCATGGCGCTGGAGGGGTTCCTCGCCCTCGGCGTGGACATGCTGAGCCGCGACGGCGGCACGCCGGCGGACGAGGATCTCGCGCGGACGATGATCGGGCGGCTCGACCGCGAACGCACCGTCGAGCGGCTTGCGAGCGCGGTGCCGTTCCTGGCGGCCCACGCCAACGGCAATGGCCGGGTCGGCGCGATCGGGTTCTGCTGGGGCGGGCTGATGGTGAATGCGCTCGCGGCGTCCGCGCCCGACCTTGCCGCGGGTGTCGCCTACTACGGCCGCCAGATCCCCGCCGAGCAGGTGCCGGCGATCCGCGCGGCACTGCTGCTGCACTACGCCGAGCACGACGCCGGGGTGAACGCGGGGATCGAGGTCTACACGGCGGCGCTGCGCGGGGCAGGCAAGACCTTCGAGGTGCACACCTATCCGGGCACGCAGCACGCCTTCAACAACGACACCTCGGCGGCGCGCTACAACGCCGAGGCGGCAGCACGCGCCTGGCAGCGCACGGTCGCGTTCCTGCGCCGGCATCTCGGCGGGTAGGGATCAGGCGTGGCGCCGCGCCAGCGCCTCGCGCACCGCCTGGGCGAGTGCCGCCGGATCGAACGGCTTCTCGATCACCAGCGGCGGCGGATCGAAGTCCGGACGCGCGCGGCTCCAGGACAGCACGTCGCCGGTAAGCACGATCACCGGTGGGCGCACAGCAGGCGGCCGCTCGGCGATGCGTGCGAGCAGCCCGGCGCCGTCCATCCCCGGCATGCGTAGATCGGTGATCACCAGGTCGCAGGGGGCTTCCTCCAGGTGCAGCAGAGCCTGCATCCCGTCCCGCGCGACCGTCACCTCCAGGCCCTGGCGCGCCAGGATCTCGCCGATCACGTCGGTGATGTCGGCCTCGTCGTCCACCACCAGCACGCGGCCGCGCATCGCCCCCGCCGCGCCCCGCTGCGGAGACCCCGCAGCGGCGGCCGCCTCGGCCTGCGGGAGGCGCACGGTGAAGCGAGCGCCGCCGCCCGGTGCATCGTCCACCGCGATCATGCCGCCATGCGCCGTGACGATCGCATGGCAGACTGACAGGCCGATCCCGGTTCCCTCGCCCTGCTGCTTGGTGGTGAAGTAGGGCTCGAAGATCCGGCCGCGGATGGCCGCCGGCACGCCCGGGCCATTGTCGGCGACGACGATCTCCACCGATCCGCCGGCGACCGCCACCGTCACCGTGATGCGACGCGGCCTCGCCGCGCCGCGCAGGGCATGCTGCGCATTCACCAGCAGGTTCAGGAAGAGCTGGTGCAGTGCATCCTCCTCGGCCTCGATCACCGCGCTCTCGGGCACCGGCGCGATCTCGATCGCGATGTCGTCGGCGCCGAGCCCGTAGGCGAGGATGTCGGCGACGGCCGACAGCACCGTGCCGAGCGCGAGCGGCCGCCGCTCGCGCGGCTTGGCGCGCGCGATCGCGAGGAAGGTCCGCACGATCCCGGCGCAGCGCTCCGCCGCCTGGCGCAGCACCCGCACCGCCGCCCCGGCCTGCGGATCGGCGATCTGCTCCTCGAGCAGCAGCGCGCGCGCCACCACCACCGCGAGCGGATTGTTCAGCTCGTGTGCGACACCGGCGAGCAGGCTGCCCATCGCCGCGAGCTTCTCGTTCTGGTGCGCGAGGTCCTTCTGGCGCGCGAGCTCCGCCTCGGCCGCCTTCTCACGCGTGACATCGCTCAGCAGCAGCAGGAATTCACCGGCATCGGTGGTGAGTGGCGCGATCGCGACGGTGCGCCGGTCGGGCAGCACCACCTCCTCCTCGCCGCGGATCGCGTCATCGGCGGTGACGTCGCCGAAGCCGGCGCGCCAAGCGGCATAGCGGGCGAGCGTCGGCGTGGCGTCGAGCGCGCGCGCGAGCCGCTGGTCGATCGCGGCGAGGCGGCGGTTGCGCAGCAGCAGCCGCCCGTCGCGGTCGAACATGAGAAGCGCGTGCGGGATCGCCTCGACCGCGTCGCGCAGATGGCGTTCGAGCTCGCCGATGCGCGCATCGGCCTCGACCTGGCGCGTCGCGTCGGACCAGATCGCGACCAGCGTGCCGTCCTCGCCGACCCGCTCTTCCAGGCTGAGCCAGCCGCCCTCCACATGACGCAGCAGCAGCGGCAGCGACACCGGCAGCGCGGTCGGCAGTGGCCGCGCGGCGACGCGCGCCAGCCGCGCGCGATCCTCCTCCAGCACCGAGTCGCGTTCGATCCGGGCGAGATGGTCGCGATAGCTGGAGGCCGCGCCGATCAGGTCGCCGATGCCCGGGAACAGCTCCTGGTAGCGCTTGTTCGCGGTGACGAAGCGGCCCGCGCCGTCGAACACGGCGTAGCCGACATCGAGCGAGGCGAGCGCCCGGTCGGCCGAACGGCGCGTGGTCGCCGGCTGCTCTTCCGACGTGTCGCGCCAGAGCCGCACCCGCCCGCCTGCCGGCATCGGCAGCGAGGCGACCTTCAGCCAGCGTCCGGTGCGCAGCTGGAAGGTGAACGGCGCGGTCTGCGTGCGGTGGCGCTGCACCGCGGCCTCGACGTGCCGCTCCAGCCGGTCGCGCTGGGTGTCGGCAAGGTTGACGCCAAAGAAGCGCCGCAGCGTGTCGGCATAGGGCGTGCCGGGCGCGATCGCGTCGCGCTGCTCGGGGAAGAAGGTGAGATAGCTCTCGTTCCAGAGCACCACGCGATCGTCGGGGTCGTAGAGACAGATCGCGATGCCGAGTTGATCGAGCGCACTGGCGAGCGCGGTCGCGTCGTCGCGGCAGGCCGCGAGCAGGCGCACGAGGCCGAGCGTCTCGGTCTCGGCCGGCGCGGTCATCGAAGCGTCACTATCATGGCCCTACTTTCGGGCCGCGCACCGCGCCGGACAAGGCCCGGGTGGGTCAGAGCAGCCCCAGCTCCGCGAGCTCGCGGCGCATGGCGGCCGGCATCGCCGCGAACCCCTCCTGCGGCTCGGCCATGCCCCGGGGCCGGTCGGGCGGTGCGTCGGGCGCGGGGAGATAGCGCCAGCCCTGGAACGGCTTGGTCGGGCGGAGCTGTACTGGAACAAGCGCCGGATCGAGGTGCAACGCGCAGCAGGGCGAGGCGTCGTCCAGCGTGTCGGGGACGATGCCGACGATTCGCTGGCGCACCTGCACGAGCCCGGCGATCACCCAGTACATGGAGCCGCCGGCGAGGATCTCCTCGGCGCGCTTGGGCGTGGACCGGGTGCGATGGCGGAGTGGCGGGTGGGTCTTCGCCCGGCGCGCCTGCCACTCGGCGAGGTCATCGACCGAGACGCAGCCCACCGCGAGCTTAATGAGGTGCAGCATGACGCGTCGGAGTCTGGCCCCGGCGTGCGGCGGCGCAAGGGGTCAGGCGCTGGCCGGCCGATCCTGCCCCGAAGCCGTGACTGTCCCCTGGCTCGCCTTGCCCGGCGACTCGGGACGGTCGGGCGCCGCCGCCGCCGGCGTGGCCTGCCCGGCTGCCAGCCAGGCGGAGAGCATCGCGGCCCAGAGCGTGTTCATGCGGTGACCCTGCATGGAGTGGACAATGGCCGCGGACCATGGCGAAGCCGGGGCGAAGGCGAGGTGATCCGGCGCACATCGCATGAACTTGCAGTGACCGGCTGCGATCCCGTGCAGTCCCGTGCGATAGGTCGCGTCATGCGAATCGCCCTCCGCTGGTCGCGGCACATCCTGGTGACGCTGGCGCTGCTCCTTGTCCTGGTCGCCGGCGGCATCGCGCTCGCGTTCCGCATCACCCTGCCACCGGGCACCAACAACGCCGCGATCCCGGGGCTCGCCGCCCCGGTCGAGATCACGCTCGATCCGCACGGCATCCCCTGGGTGCGGGCCGGGTCGGCGGAGGATGCCTGGGCGGCGCTTGGCTGGCTGCATGCCCGCGACCGGCTGTTCCAGATGGACGTCATGCGCCGCGGCGCGGCCGGGCGGCTGTCCGCGCTGATCGGCAGCCAGGGGCTGCGGCTGGACCGGTTCTCGCGCCTGCTCGGGCTGGCGGCCAAGGCGGAGCAGGATCTCGAGGGGCTGCCGGCGGAGACGCGCGCGGCCCTTGCGGCCTATGCGCGCGGGGTGAACGCCTGGATCGACCAGCGCGGCGCACGCGCCGCGCCCGAGTACCTGCTGCTCGCCACCCGGCCGGAGCCCTGGCGCGAGACCGACTCGCTGCTCTGGGGCAAGGCGATGGCGCTGTTCCTGACCGGCAACATGCGCACCGAGCTCGCGCGGCTCCGTCTCTCGACCGTGCTGCCGCGCGAGCGCATCGACGAGCTCTGGCCGCGCGACGCGAGCCCGCATACGCCGGTCGCCGAGCTGCCGGTGCTGCCGGACGAGCATCTCGCGCGCGTGCTTGCCGCGCTGCCGGTGTTCGGTGAGGACGCGCCGCTGCCTTCGACCGCGAGCAATTCCTGGGCGGTGACGGGCCCCGCGAGCGCGACCGGCAACGCGCTGCTTGCCAATGATCCGCATCTCGCGCTGGTGACGCCGACGCAATGGCACCTCGCGCGGGTCGAGGCGCCGGGGCTGACGCTCGCCGGCGCCTTCGCCCCGGGCGTGCCGTTCCTGATGCTGGGCCACAACGGCCACATCGCCTGGGGCTTCACGACCACGCATTCCGATACCCAGGACGTGTTCATCGAACGGCTGGCGGGGGAGGACGCCTACGTCACCCCCGACGGACCGCGGCCGTTCGCCGTTCGCGAGGAGGTGATCGAGGTCCGGTTCGGCGATCCCGCGACACTGCGGGTGCGCGAGACGCGCCACGGGCCGGTGATCTCCGATCTCGACCCTGTCCCCGGCACGCCTGAGGGTCATGTCCTGGCCGTGGCGATGGCGATGCTGGCGCCGGGCGACGCGGCGGCGGTGGCCATGCACCGGCTCAACCTGGCGCGCGACTTCGCCGAGGCCGAGGACGCCGCGCGGCTGATCGCGGCGCCGCAACAGAATCTGGTGATCGCCGACCGCGCGGGGCGGATCGGCATGCTGGTGCCCGGGCGCGTGCCGATCCGCCGGGCCGGCGACGGCTCGTTCCCGGTGCCGGGCTGGGACGGCAGCCACGACTGGCTCGGCTTCGCGCCCTACGAGGCGCTGCCGCGCTTCGTCGATCCACCGACCCATCGCATCGTGAACGCGAACAATCGCATCGTGCCTGACGACTTCCCCGTCTTGCTAACGCGCGACTGGTGGGGCGATTTCCGCTACCGGCGGATCGTCACCCGCCTTGACGCGCACGGAGCCCCGCACGACGCGGCGAGCCTGGCTGGGATCCAGGTGGACGTCGTCAGCCAGGCCGCGCAGGACCTGTTGCCGCTGATGCTGCGCGGGGAGCCTGCGGGCGGCGCGGCGTCACGCGCCCATGCGCTGCTCGCGCGCTGGGATGGGACGATGGCGGCGGATCGGCCCGAGCCGCTGATCTACACCGCCTGGATCCGCGCCTTCGGCCGAGCGCTGGCAGCCCGCGCGTTCGGCCCGGAGGCGGAGGCGTTCCGCGAGACGGTCGCCGAGTTCCTGCTGTTCGTGCTGACGCGCGGCGCGCACTGGTGCGGCGAGGCCGCCGATCCCTGCCCGCCGGTGCTCACGCGCGCCCTTGAGGACGCGGTGGCCGAGCTCGCGGCCGCGCACGGCCCCGACCCGGCGCAGTGGCGCTGGGGCGAGGTGCACCGCGTGCGTTTCCCGCATCTGCTGTTCCAGTTCGTGCCGGGCATCGGGCCCTGGTTCGGCACCGAGATGGCGACCCCCGGCGACGGCTACACGGTGCTGCGCGCCGGCGTGCGGATGACCGGCCCGCGGCCGTTCGAGAACGTCCACGGCGCGAGCTTCCGCGGTGTCTACGATCTCGCCGAGCTCGACGCCTCGCGCTTCGTGATCGCCCCGGGCCAGTCCGGCCACCCGCTGAGCGCGCATTACCGCGACTTCGCCCCGCTCTGGCTGGCGGGCGGGCACGTGACGCTGCCGGCGCAGCCCGAGGCCGTGGCGGGCACCATCACGCTGCTCCCCGAGTGATCGGCGATTGACCGGCGCGGTCCGGTGCCGCTTCATTGGGGGATCACCCGAGCCGAACGGCGATGCTGCAGAAACCAGCCAGACGCCCGCAGTTCTTCTACACGACGGCCCCGCTGCCCTGCCCCTACCTCGCGGGCCGCACCGAGCGGAAGATCGTCACCGAGCTCACCGGGGCGGATGCCGAGGCGCTGCATGACCGGCTGTCGCGCGCCGGCTTTCGCCGCAGTCACAACATCGCGTACGCGCCGGTCTGCCCCGGCTGCCGCGCCTGCATCCCGATCCGGGTGAACGTCGCCGCGTTCGAGCCGAACCGCACCCAGCGGCGGCTGATCGCCGCCAATACCGCGATCGAGGGGTTCGAGGTGCCCGCACGCGCCACCGCCGAGCAGTTCGCGCTGTTCCAGCGCTACCAGGTCGCGCGCCACGCCGACGGCGACATGGCGGCGATGGGGTTCTACGACTACCGCGCCATGGTCGAGGACACGCCGATCGAGACCATGATGGTGGAGTTCCGCGACCATACGGACGCCCTGGTGGCGGCCTGCCTGACCGACCGGCTGGCCGACGGGCTCTCCGCGGTCTATTCCTTCTTCGATCCGGCCGTCTCGGCCCGCTCGCTCGGCACCTGGATGGTGCTGTGGCTGATCAGGCGCGCGGCCGAGCAGCGCCTGCCCTTCGTCTATCTCGGCTACTGGGTGCCGGAGAGCCGCAAGATGGCCTACAAGGCCCGTTTCCGGCCATCGGAGATCCTCTGGGGCGGGCAGTGGCGCATGCTGACCGATGCCGAGATGGAGACCGGACCGCTGACCGTGCCGGCCGAGGCGGCGATCACCGCGGGGTAGGCATCAGGCCGGCACGGCGCGGTTGCCCCATCGGTCCGCCACACCGTCGCCCGGCAGGTCGCGGCCTGTGACGCTGAACCACATCAGCCCGGTCGCCTGCGGGTCGCGCGGGCCGGCGCCGCGCGACATCCAGGCATTCGCCGCGACATGGTGGTGGTAGCCGTCCGCGGCCATGAACACCGCGCCGGGCCGGCGCGAGGTCACCTCCATGCCGAGCGCTGCCGTCCAGAACGATTCGGCCTCGATCGTGTCGCCGACCTTCAGGTGGATGTGGCCGACCCGCGCGCCGGCCGGGACGGCGCGGACGGGACCCGAAGCGGTCGCGAGCAGGCCGCGGCAGTCGAGCGGGCGGGTGTCCATCGCGACCCCGGCCGTGTCCCAGCGCCAGGCGCTGCGCGGCCGGTCGGCATAGATCTCGATGCCGTTGCCCTCGGGGTCGGCGAGGTAGATCGCCTCGCTGACCAGGTGGTCGGAGGCGCCGTCGATCGCGAGCCCGCGCTCGATCGCATGCGCGAGCCAGCCCGCCAAGGCCGCCCGCGAGGGCAGCAGGAAGGCGGTGTGGAACAGCCCGGCGGAAAGGGCGTCGGGCGTGCGCGCGTCGGGGTCGCCGACCAGGGTCAGCAGGCGTAGGCCGCCGGCGCCGAGGCCCACGGCTCCGTTCGCGGCGGGAACCTCCGCCAGCCCGATCGCATCGCGGTAGAAGCCCGAGACACGGTCGAGGTCGCGCACCCGCAACGCCACCTCGCCGATCGCGAGGCGCTGCGCCGTGTCGTGCCTCCGTTCGCGTTCCGCCGTCGTGACCATTGGATTGCCCTCCATGTCCGCGGGGAACATGGGGCAGGAAGGGGGCGGGCGGAAATCCGTTCTGCCGATGACGCCTATCCGAACCGCCCCGAGGACGGGAATCCCTTCCAGGGCAGCCGTCCGGCCTGGGCACGGTGACCCATCCAGTCGGCGAGGTCGGCGGCGGTGCGCAGACTGACGCGGTTCTCGCCGAGCCGCACCGCGAGCCCGTCCGTCAGCGCGAAGGGCTTGGCATCGGCGAGCCCGCCGTCCTTGTATTTCTGCAACGCCACACCGCGGCCGCGCGCCATCTCGGGCACCTCATCGAGGGGGAACACCAGCAGCTTGCGGTTCTCGCCGATCACCGCGAGGTGGTCCGCACCCTCAGGCACGGGCGCACAGACGGCGGCCTCCTCGCCGTCGAGGTTCAGCACCTGCTTGCCCGCACGCGTGCCGGCGACCGCATCCTCGGCCTTGACGATGAAGCCGCGCCCGGCGGCGGAGGCGACCAGGTGGCGCGCGCCATCGCGGTGCACGAACAGGGCGACCAGATCGGCGTCGTTCGGCAGATCGACCAGCAGGCGGATCGCCGCGCCGTCGCCGCGTCCGCCCGGCAGCTTGTCGGCGGCGATGGTGTAGAAGCGGCCGTTCGTGCCGAAGGCGAGCAGCCGGTCGGTCGTCTCCGCCGGCAGCAGGAAGCGGAGCTTGTCACCCTCCTTGAAGCGCAAGGATGCGGGATCGACCGCGTGACCCTTCAGCGCACGCACCCAGCCCTTCTCGCTGACCACCACCGTGATCGGCTCGCGCACGATCAGCGCCTCCTCCACGGCGTCCGCGATCGCGGCCGGCGCGGCGGCGAAAGAGGTGCGACGCAGCCCAAGCGTGCCGGAGCCGAAACGCCTGCGGATCTCGGCGAGCTCGCCTGCGATCGCGCGCCAGCGCTCGGTCTCGTTGCCGAGCAGCGCCTTCAGCCGCCGCCGCTCCGCACTCAGCGACTTGTGCTCGCGGCGGATCTCCATCTCCTCGAGCCTGCGCAACGACCGCAGCCGCATGTTGAGGATCGCGTCGGCCTGCATCTCGGTCAGCGCGAACGCCTGCATCAGCCTGGGCCTGGGCTCGTCCTCGGTGCGGATGATGCGGATCACCTCGTCGAGGTTGAGATAGACGGCGAGATAGCCCTCCAGCACCTCGATGCGGCGTTCGGCCGCGGCGAGGCGATGGCGCGTGCGGCGCACCAGCACCTCGTGGCGGTGGTCGAGGAATGCGCGCAGCACCTCCTTCAGCGACATCACGCGCGGGGTACGTTCCGCGTCCAGCACGTTCATGTTCAGGCTGATGCGGCTCTCCAGCGCGGTGGCGCGGAACAGCGACTCCATCATCAGCGCCGGATCGACGGTCTTGGATTTCGGCTCCAGCACGAGCCGCACCTGGTCGGTGCTCTCGTCGCGCAGGTCGCCGAGCAGCGGCAGCTTCTTCTCCTCCATCGCGGCCGCGATCTGCTCGACCAGGCGCGCCTTCTGCACCTGCCAGGGGATCTCGGTGACGATCACGCGGAAGGTGCCGTACTTGCCCTGCTCGGCCTCCCACTTGGCGCGCAGCCGGAAGCCGCCGCGCCCGGTCTCGTAGGCGGCCGCGATCGCCTCGGCAGGCTCGACGATGATGCCGCCCGTCGGGAAGTCCGGCCCCTTCACGTGGCGCAGCAGGTCCGCGGCGGTCGCCTCCGGGTGCTCGATCAGATGGATCGCGGCGGCGCAGACCTCGCCGGCGTTGTGGGGCGGGATCGACGTCGCCATGCCGACCGCGATGCCCTGCGCGCCGTTGGCGAGCAGGTTGGGGAAGGTGCCAGGCAGGACGACGGGCTCGCGCTCCTCGCCGTCATAGGTGGCGCGGAAATCGACCGCGTCCTCCTCGATGCCTTCGAGCAGCGCCTGGCCGACCTCGGTGAGGCGGGCCTCGGTGTAGCGCATGGCCGCGGCATTATCGCCGTCGATGTTGCCGAAATTGCCCTGGCCCTCGATCAGCGGATAGCGCTGGGCGAAGTCCTGCGCGAGGCGGACGAGCGCCTCGTACACCGCGGCGTCGCCGTGCGGGTGGAACTTGCCGATCACGTCGCCCACCACGCGGGCGCATTTCTTGAACCCGGATTGCGGGTCGAGGCGGAGCTGATGCATCGCCCACAGCAGGCGCCGGTGCACCGGCTTCAGCCCGTCGCGCACATCCGGCAGCGAGCGCGCCATGATGGTGGAGAGCGCATAGGCGAGATAGCGCTCGGACAGCGCGTCGGCGAGCGGGGTGTCGCGGATATCCGTCATGTCGATGGGCATGGGCGCGACTCGGGCTTGAACACCCATACCTTCTAGTGGATAAAGCCTGACGGAAGAATCCGAAAAGGATTCCCCCGGCGCGGTGCGGCGTGCGAATCCGGGGCATGCGCGCCGGGATCAGCCTGCATGTCACCGCCAGCGACCGTGAGCGGCTGCGTGCCATCATCGACGACCGTAACAGCCCGCAGAAGCACGTCAGGGCGCCCGGATCGTGCTGCTGACCGCCGATGGCCACGGCACGAGCGAGATCATGCGCCAGGCGGGCGTGGCCAAGACCGCCGTCTGGCGCTGGCAGGAGCGGTTCATGCAAGCCGGCGCGGATGGTCTGCTGCGCGACAAGACCCGTCCGCCCCGCATCCCGCCGCTCGGCGCGGAGATCATCGAGCGGGTCGTGCAACTGACGCTCTCCGAGCCACCCGGTGAGACCACGCATTGGACGGCGTCGGCGATGGCCAAGTCCAGCGGCGTCAGCGTCAGCTCGGTGCAGCGGATCTGGCGCAGCCATGGCCTGCTGCCGCACCGGATGCGGCAGTTCAAGCTCTCGAACGATCCGCGCTTCGCGGACACGGTCCGCGGGCCGTAGGCAACGCCCGAAGGGTGGTACATCGTCGGCCTCTACGTCG
>NZ_JBHYDW010000096.1:0-17459 GCF_051860475.1 Elioraea sp.
GCGTCCACGACCGCGCTCATGGCGTCTCGCCGCGCGCGAGCCGCGCCTCGATCTCCGGCAGAAGCTCGATCAGGTCGGCCACCGAGTCGATCACCCAGTGCGCGCCGGCGTCGCGTAGCACCCTTGCCGCCCGCGCCCGGAGAGCGGCACGGGCGCACCCGTCGAGCGCGGCGAGCTCCTCCGCCGAGAGTCCCGCCGCGTTGCCCGTCAGCGCGACGCCGACCGTCCAGGTGCCGGCCGCGAGCCCCTCGGCGATGCCGGGTGCGGTGTCGTCCAGCTTCACCACCGCCTCCGGCGGGAACACGCTGAGATCGGCGAAGCAGCGGTACATCATCAGCGGCGTCGGCCGGCCCGCGGCGAGATCGCCGGCGCAGACCAGGCAGTCGGGCGCGTAGCCCTGTGCGGCGGCGAGCGGCAGCAGCTCTTGCATGATCGGCCGCGTGTAGCCGGTCGTGCTGCCGATCGCGAGGCCGCGCGCGCGGCAGGCGGCAACCGCCTCCGCCGCACCGGGGATCATGTCCGCGTGGTCGCGGATCGCGGCCATCGTCATCGGCTCGAACACAGCGAAGATCCGATCCGCGTCCGCCGCGCCGAAGGCGTGGCCGTGCCGATCCTGCCACGCCGCGGAGACGTGCGGCAGGGTGCCGACCGCCATGATGTGGTCCCACTTCGGCAACCCCATGGGCCCGCGCGCATCGGCGACCGTGATCGTCACGTCGAACGTGGCGAAGGCGCGCACGAAGGCGCCCATCGGCGCGCGGCTGCCATGGTCGATCACGGTGCCGGCCCAGTCGAACACGACGGCCTTGAGCGGATCGCGATAGGGCGGGCGGCTCACGCCGGCACCGCGGGTGCCAGGCCGAACGAGGCGAGCGTCTCCTCGGCGAGCGCGAAGGCCGTGCTCATGCCGGTGCCAGAGGTGACCATGACGACACGGGTCTCCTGGGACGGAGCCGAGATGAACGCGGGCGCCGCGGCGGACGGATACTCGCCGACCCAGCGCTCGATCACCCGCGGCGTGGGAAGGTGCAGCACCGCGCGCGCTTCCTCAAGGATCAGCGCCTCGGTCTCCCCCGACAGGAACGGGTCGGGCGTGTCGCCGTAGAGGTGCGAGTCGCCAATCACCAGCGAGCCGTCCGCCGACTGAACAACGATCAGATGGATGCCCTGCGCGAGATGTGCGGGCTGCTCGGCCTGCAGACGCGCGCGCAGGGTTGGCAGCGACGGAGCGTCACCATAGCCGAGATAGCGCACCACACCGAGATCGCTCATCACGGCCGCTGGGAGCCGCCAACCCGGATCGGCGAGCCGCAGCATCGAAAGCTTGCAGCGAACGGGAGCGTACGCGGCGATCGCGTCCGGGAACAGCGACAGGAAGTCGTTGCCGGGGCAGACGACGACGCGATCCGCTGCGATCGGCCCACGTGTCGTGTCGACGCGGCCGCGCTCGACGCCACGGACATGCGTGCGCCAGCGGAACCGGACGCGGTGCTGCGTTTCGAGCCAGGACGCGAGGCGCGGCAGCGCCTCGCGGGGCTCGACGCGGAGCTCATGCGGCGACAGCAGCGCACCGGCGAGTTCCTGGCGGAGCGGGTGCGGCAACGCCCGGGGCGCGAGGACACGACAGCCCTCGCCCATCGGGCCGCGCGCGAACGCCTCGATCGCGGCGAGCGCCTCCGTCCGGCGCGCGGCCATCAGCAGACCGCGGTGGAGGATGGGGATGCCGGCCGCCGGACAGACCTCGGCCCAGATCGCGCACGACCGCAGCGCGCGGCGCCAGGTGTCGCCCGCCTGCTGGCCGGTGACCGTGACAAAGCCGAAATTGCGGGTCGAGGCGCCGTTGGCGCGCGCCTCGCGGTCGATCACGGTGACGGCCAGGCCGGCTCGCGCGGCCGCGAGGGCGTGGGCCAGGCCGACGATGCCGGCGCCGATGACGACAAGGTCCATGAAGAACACTCCCCGGGGGGCCGTGGGGGCCCCCGGAACCCCGCTGGAGGGCGCCGCTCCCGTTGGTCGCGACGCGGGCCCAGAGGTGCAGGGGGTGGGGGGACCAGCGTGGTCCCCCCACCTTTTAGGCGATCATGCGATCCCAGAACATCTCTGCATACTGCCGGAACCACACCGAGTACCGCTCCGGCCGCGCGTCCATGTCGCTGCGCAGCGCCGCGGGATCCATCCAGGCGCAGTCCTCGACCTCCTCCGGCGCAGGCGCGCAGGGCCCATCCCACACGCCGCCGAACACGTGCACGTACTCATGCTCGACCAGTCCCCGCCCGACCGGCGCGCGATAGATCGTCTCGAACAGCCTGCTCAGCGCCGGCACGCTGATCCCCATCTCCTCGCGCAGCCGCCGCACCGCCGCCTCGCCCACTGCCTCGCCAGGACGCGGATGGCTGCAGCACGTGTTGGTCCAGACCCCGCCGGAGTGGTACTTGCCGGCCGCCCTGCGCTGCATCAGCAGCCGCCCGTCCGGCGAGCGCAGCACCACCGAGAGCGCGCGATGCAGCCGCCCCTCGCGATGCGCGGCGAGCTTCTCCATCACGCCGAGCGGCCGGTCCTGTTCGTTCACCAGAACGACCTGCTCGCCGCGCGGATGCCGCCGTGCCGCCACCAGCTCCAGCGGCGCCGACAGCGCGCTCACACGAAGATGTCCGCCGGCGCGTCGCGCCTGAGCCCGGCACCGAGCGCGTGGCCGAGGCGCTGCGCATCCCTGGGCGAACCCTCGATGCTGCGCTTGAGCAGGAACGTGCCGTCGGCGCGCGCGACCAGTCCGGTAAGCCGCAGCGTGCGGTCCGCCGTCATGCGCGCATAGCCGCCGATCGGCGTGCGGCACGAGCCGTCGAGCGCGGCCAGCAGTGCCCGTTCGGCGGTCGAGACCGCGCGCGCCTCCCAGTCCTCGATCGCGGAGAGCAGCTCGCGCAGCTCCTCGTCGCGCTCGCGCACCGTCACCGCGACGATGCCCTGCCCGGCAGCCGGCACCATCACTTCCGGATCGAGCACGATCCCCGCCTCGCACTCAAGCGCGAGGCGTTTGAGTCCTGCGAAGGCCAGCAGCGAGGCGCCGAACTCACCGCCATGCACCTTGGCAAGCCGCGTCTGCACGTTGCCGCGGATCATCGTCACCGTCACGTCAGGGCGGGTGTGCAGGAGCTGCGACTGGCGCCGCACCGACGACGACCCAACGACCGCGCCGCGCGGCAGCGCGGCCCAAGGGTCATTGGAGTCGAACGTGCCGCAGACGCTGCCCAGCACGACCGCGTCGCGCGGATCCTCACGCTTCAGGGTGCAGGCGAGCACGACACCGGGCGGCAGTTCGGTCTCCAGGTCCTTCAGGCTGTGCACCGCGAAATCGACGCGCCGGTCCAGCAGCGCCTCGTGGATCTCCTTCGCGAACAGGCCCTTGCCGCCGACCTCCGCCAGACGCTTGTCCTGGATGCGGTCACCAGTCGTGGCGATGACATGCTCCTGGAACGCATCGATCTGGTGCAACAACGGGCAGAACCGCGTGACCAGTCCGAGGAAGTCCCTGGTCTGCCAGAGCGCGAGCGGCGAGCCGCGAGTGCCGACGCGCAACGGCAGCGCCGGGCCGTGCGGCCGCACCATCGCGCCGTCCGGCATGGCCGGCCGATGTCGCGCGCCGACCTGTCCCGCAGGGGTTGGGCGAACGGTCGGCGTATCGAGGTCGAGTGGCGGCATCATCGCGCTCCGGCAGCGATCATCACGAGGCGGATCCGCGTGCCCAGGCGGGCACGAGTCCAGTGAGGTGGGCGAGGTTCTTGAAGAAGATGCGCACATGGGCGAGCGGGCGGGCCTTCACCAGCTCCTTGTTCATGTACGCGTCCCAGGTGAGGTACTGCACGTCTGGGTCACGGCAGATCGAGACAAACCGTTCTCTGCGCGCATCGTTGCCGTACCAGTAGGACTGCATGATGCCGAGCATCCAGAACACCGGACCGTGCAGGCGCATGAAGCGCCGGCGCGCGGCGGCGAGCGCGCCGGCCTTGCCGGTTGCGAGGAACTCGTCCACCGCGTCCGCCGCGAAGCGCCCGCCGAGCATCGCGTAGTAGATGCCCTCGCCCGAGGCCGGAGCGACGATGCCGGCTGCGTCGCCGGCAAGCAGCACGTCCCGCCCGTCATCCCAGCGTCTGAGCGGCCGGAGCGGGATCGGCGCACCCTCGCGCCGGATCGTCTCGACCGCGCCGAGCCCGGCGACATCGCGCAGCTCCTTCACCGCGCCCTTGAGGCTGAACCCCTTGTGCGCGGAGCCCGTGCCGACCGAGGCCGTGTCGCCGTGCGGGAAGATCCAGGCGTAGAAATCGGGCGAGAGCGTGCCGCGGTAGTACACGTCGCAGCGTTCGCCGTCATACTGCGACGGCGCCACACCCTGTGGCGCGCGGACGATCTCATGATAGGCGAACACGAACGGGGTTTGGTCCGCGCCCGGCACGCACTGGCGGCCGACCGCGGAGAGCGCGCCGTCCGCGCCGATCACCGCGCGGGCGCGCACCGCTTCGAGCGGCGCCTCGGGGGCCCCGCCCTTCGAACGGTAGCGCACGATCGTGCCCCCGGCATCGCGCTCGATCCGCTCGAAGGTGCCGGCGCGGCGCTCGGCGCCGAGCAGGACCGCGCGGTTGCGCAGCCACTCGTCGAAATGCTCGCGGTCCACCATGCCGACGAAGCCGCCGTCAGTCACCGGCATCGCCGCCTCGCGCGCCGACGGCGAGACGATCCGCGCCGAGGTGACGCGCGCCACCAGCAGGCTCTCAGGAACCGCGAAGTCGGCGATCAGCTTTGGCGGGATCGCGCCGCCGCAGGGCTTGATGCGGCCGGCCCTGTCGAGCAGCAGCACATGCCGTCCGGCGCGCGCGAGATCAGCCGCCGCGGTCGCACCCGCCGGTCCGCCGCCCACCACGACGGCATCGAAGCTCTCGATCGTCACCGCTCCGCCCCTCCGCTGATCACCGGGATCGGCACTGCGGCGGCCGACCGCTGGCGCGCGATCCCGAGCGCCAGCCAGGCCGAGATCACGAACAGGACCGCATCGCCGATGAACACCGCCGCATAGCCGCCCACCGTCGAGTCGAGCGCGAGCCGCGCGACATCCAGCGCCGCTGCCCCGAGCAGGCCGCCGAGACCGAAGGCGATCGCCTGCGCCGCGCCCCAGAGCCCCATGCGCACGCCCTCGCGCGACTCGCGGCCGCGGCCGACGAGCTGCATCATGGTCGCGATCGCGCCGGCGGCGAATACGCCGTTGGCAAGCCCGAGTGCGAAGTAGGAGGTCGCGAGCGGCCAAGCCTCGCCGATAAAGCCTGCGGCCGCGAGGCCGAGCATCGCGGCGGCCGCCGAGAGGCAGCCACCGATCGTGAACAGCTTCAGCGCCGCGACGCGATGCCCGCCCAGCGCGGTGCCGGCGATCGCGACCAGGATCATGCCGAGCAGCACGCCGCCGTGCTGGAGCGAGGCGAGGCGCGTGGACTCGCCGAGCGTGCGGCCGAACACCGCGCCGGCGAAGGGCTCGAGGATCAAATCCTGGGCGGAATAGGCCAGCATCGAGACGAACACGAACACCGTGAAGCGGCGCGCCTCGGGCTCGGCCCAGACCTGGGCGAGCGCCTCGCGGAACGGCACCTTCGCCGGCTTCCGCTCCACCACCTGCGGTGCGACCGAGTGCTCCACGCCCCAGACCGCGATCACGGCCAGCAGGAAGGCCGCAACCGACACCCCGGCGCAAACGGCGACCAGCCGCTCGGGCGAATAGGGGTCCAGCAGCCGGGACGCGACCGCGGTGGTCACCACGAACCCGGCGATCATCATGATCCAGACGATCGAGGCGGCCGCCGGCCGCCGTTCGGGTGCGGAGCGGCTCGCGAGCAGCACCAGCAACACCGTGCCGGCCGCGCCGACGCCGAGCCCCACCAGCAGGAACGCCACCACCGCGAGCGCGATCCCCGCCGCCACGTCGGTCGCCATCCAGGCAGTCGCCACCGCGGCGAGCGTGCCGCCGACCGCCAGCACCGCCATGCCGCCGATGATCCAGGGCGTGCGCCGCCCGCCCATGTCCGAGCCGTAGCCCATGCGCGGGCGCATCAACTGCACCGCGTAGTGCATCGCCACCAGCAGGCCGGGCAGCGTCGCCGGCAGCGCGAGCTCGACGATCATCACGCGATTGAGCGCCGAGGTGGTCAGCACAACGATCGCGCCCAACGCGGTCTGCACCAGGCCGAGCCGGACGATCCCGGCCCAGGAGAGCGTACGCGCCGTCACCTCGCCGCTCCCGCGACCAGCGGTGCGACCGCGAAGGCCGAGGCCAGCATGCCGAGCACGTAGAGGCTCGTTCCGGTGGCGTTGTACCAGGGCGCGCGGCCGCGCGGATCGGCGAGCAGGCGCAGCATCAGGCCGAACTGCACGACCAGCAGCAGGCCGACGGTCGCGGCGTGGACCGGCCGGCCCCAGGTCAGCAGCAGCGCGATCACGACGAGCTGCGGTGCCGCCATCACCACGCAGGCGAGCCGCGCGGCGGCATCGGTGCCGAGCTGCACCGGCAGGGAGCGGATGCCCATGCGCGCATCGCCCTCGACCGCCTTGAAGTCGTTCAGGGTCATGATGCCGACCGCGCCGAGGCTGTAGAGCCCGGCGAGGGCGAAGATGCGCCCATCCGGTGCGCCGGCGGCGACGATCGCGGCGCCGGTGATCCAAGGCAGCCCCTCATAGCAGGCGGCGCAGGCGGTGGCGGAGAGCCAGCCGTCGCGCTTCAGCCGCACGGGCGGCGCGCTGTAGGCCCAGGCGATCGCGACGCCGAGCACGGCGGCCCAGAACACGAAGGCGCCGAGCGCGGCGGCGACCGCGAGCGAGAGCGCCGTCCAGGCGAGCGCGATCCCGAGCCCCCAGCGCCCGGGGATGCGGCCCGAGGGGATCGGCCGGTCAGGCTCGTTGATCGCGTCGACGTGGCGGTCGAACCAGTCGTTCACCGCCTGGCTCATGCCGCAGACGAGCGGCCCGGCCAGCAGGACGCCGAGCAGGACGACCGGCAGCGACGACCAAGCCGGGCCGCCGGCGGAGACGACGCCGCAGCCGAACGCCCACATCGGCGCGAACCAGGTGATCGGCTTGAGGAGCTCCAGCACCGTCCGCGGCGACGGCACCCGGACAGGGCGGGACCCGGCAGCGTGTGCGCGACCGATCCCGCCCGGCATCAATCCCCCTCGCTGCCGTCGTCCGGGCCGATCAGCCCGTAGCGGCGCAGCTTCACGTAGAGGCTCTGGCGCGACAGTCCGAGCATCTCGGCGGCCGAGGCGCGGTTGTCGTTGGTGAGTTCGAGCGCGGCCTCGATGCAGAGCCGCTCGATCACGTCGGTCGCCTCGCGCACGAGGTCCTTCAGCGGGACGCGGCCAATCAGCTCGGTGAGCTGCTCCACCGAGCGGGTCGCGGCCACGCCAGGTTGCGGCTGCGCGGCGCGGCGGCGGCCGACATCGCGGATCGCGAAGCCGAACGAGGGCTTGCCGCCGTTCATGATGGTGACCGCCGAGATCTCCACATCGGTGCTCGCGCCAAAGGCGCCGCGCAGCGCGGTCGAGAACAGCCGGATCGGGCCGCCGCCGCGCAGCGTCGCGAGCAGCACATCCAGATCGACACCGGAACGTCCGAGCCAACGGTCCAGCGTCTCGCCCTTGGCCTGCTCCTCGGAGGCGAGCTGGGTCATCTCCAGGAACGCCGCGTTGGCGGTGATCACCCGGCCCTCATGGTCGGTAACGACGAAGGCGTCGGGCACGGAGTCGATCAGCTTCAGCAGCTTGGACTTGTGCTTCGGCAACACGACCGCGGTGCCCTCGGCCAGGGTGTGGACGAGGCGGACGAGGAACAGCGTGGTGCCGTCCTGACGGAACAGCGTGGCGGAGACGACCACGTCGCGCTGATCCGTGGCGGTGCGGGCGGCAACATCGTCGCCGCGGCCGGTCGCGCGCACCGAGGCAAGCAGCATGTTCACCGGCTCGCGACTCGCCTGCTCAAACATGTCGAGCAGGGCCGAGCCGACCGGCCGGCGCCCGGCCTGGCCAAGCATTCCCGCCGCAGCCGGGTTCGCCTCAACGACCCGTCCCGAGGCGGCGTCGACGATCAGCACGGGCTCCACGGCCGTCTGGAACAACAGACGGTAGCGAGTCTCCGCCTGGCGCAACCGTGAGTAGTCGCGCTCCATCGAAGCCTGGGTCTCGACCAGCCGCTGCTGCAGCGACGAGATCGCGCGCAGGTCGCGGCCGAACACGATGGCACGGTCGCCGCCGGCGATGCGGATGGCCGAGACCAGCACCGGGACGTGCTCGCCCGAGACCGAGACCTGGTTGACGTGGCGCCAGCGCGTGGCGTTGCCGGAACGCACATCGCGCAACAGCTCGGTGACCTTCGGCTGGCTGTCTTCGGCGACGGTGTCGATCCAGGCGCGCCCGAGCCAGGGCGCCTGCCCGTCGAGATCACGGGCGAGTTCGTCGCTGGAGAAGGCGATGTCGCGGATCACCCCATCCTCATCCACGACCAGCGTCACGTCCGCTGCCGCGCTGACGAGGACCGCCGCGGCGTCCGCGTCGAGCGCGCCGAGCGAGTTCCTGGGAGCCGTGAAGGACATCACAGTTCTTCGTATCCTTCGTTGCTAAGCCGCTTCCTCTCGGCATCCCTCCGTAGCGGCGGCTCAGCTTTTCGTCCAGGCTCAAGCGCGACCTGCCATCAATCCGACCAGACCATCGGCCTGCACCACCGCATGGCGTGCATCCGTCGCCATGGCATCGGCGCCGACCTGGGCGACGAACTCGGGGTGGTTCGTGAACAGGGGCCCGCCGACCATGATGCCGATCCCGCGGTTGCGCGAGGCCTGGCGCAGCGTGTGGATCGTCGCGGCGATGGTGTCGAGCCGGGTGGTGCAGCTGACCGAGAGGCCGGCGAGGGCGAACCACTCCCGGCGCAGCACGTCGCAGAGGGCGGCGCAGGAGAGCACGCGGCCGTTGTCGGCGTCCCAGCCGGCCCGGCGCAGGAACTCAGCGACCAGCACAAGCGCGAAGCTGTGCTGCTCGCCCGGGAGGGGCGCGAGCAGGATGCGCCGGCGCGGATCGGGGCGAAGGTCGTCCTGGTGGAAGGCCGGCCCGAAGGCGTGGACCAACCGCTGGAGGCAGGCCAGCCCGACCGTGACCTCGGCGATCGAGGCGGTGTCGTCGTGCCACATCTGGCCGAGCAGGGCTGCCGCCGGCGAGACGAGGTCGAGGTAGAGTTGATCCAGCGCCGCGCCAGCGGCGCAGAGCCGGTCGACCAGCGCAACCACCCGGGCAAGGTCGTTGTAGCGCGCCGCATCGGCCATCAGGGCGACATCGTCGCGGGTCGGTGTGGAACCGGCCGACTCGGGGCGCAGCGGTGCCGCCGCGGCACGATGGGCGAGCACGATCCACGGAACGACCCGGGTCTCGACCGCGGAGGTCACCTCCGGGTGGCCCCTGTCATGGCCACCGTCAGCGTAAGCGGACACGCTCCGATGGAAACCGCCGCCATAGCCCTCGGCGAAGCCGCGCAGCATTGACGCGCCACGGCCGCTCGGACCGTCCTCGTTGCCACCAGATGCCGATGGCTCCTGGAAACTGGCCATTGGACTCCTCCTCCCGTCACTCTAGCCGTCGGCGGGGTTGGTCTGTCAAGCATGCCTTACGTCAATCAGCCTTGACACTCCGCGTCCGGCTTCTCTAGCCTTCCTCCCATGGCGGCCACCGCCGACGGGAGGGAAGAATGCAACGTTTCCGCAACGATCGGCCCGCACGCAAGGCCTTCCGCCCGGCCCGGCCCGCTGGCGCACCACCGCGACCGATGACGCCAGCGTGAGCCAAGGGAGGGGGAGCTTGTCAAGCCATGCTGACACAACGCGTCCTTGAGCGTCTGATCGCGTCGGTGGACGCCTGCCCCTGGGGCACCGCGGCCGGCTGCCAACACAGGCAGATGCTCCAGCCGCGCGCGAGCCGCGCCGCACCCGCGCGCAAGCCGCTCTACACGCCGGAGGAGCGCGCCCGACGCGACGCCTCGCCGTGGACCGTGGTGCAGGGGATCCTCGCGCCGTTCCAGTTCGCGGTGTTTCTGATCAGCCTCGCTCTGGTCGCGCGCTTCCTCGCGACCGGCGAGGGGCTGCTGCTCGCCACCATCTCGGTGATCGCCAAGACAGTGGTGCTCTACACCATCATGATCACCGGCTCGATCTGGGAGAAGGAGGTCTTCGGCAAGTACCTGTTCGCCCGGCCGTTCTTCTGGGAGGACGTGTTCTCCTTCCTCGTGATCGGGCTGCACACCGCCTATCTCGCGATGCTGATGCTCGGGCTCGGTGACGCGCGCGACCAGATGCTGGTGGCGCTCGCGGCCTATGCCGCCTATGTCGTGAATGCCGGCCAGTTCGTGCTGAAGCTGCGCGCCGCCCGGCGCGACGAGGCGCGCTGGACCAGTCCTCCCGGCCAGCCAGCGGCGGGTTCGGCCACGTGACATCGGCCGCGACCCTCGCTCCCGCACACGGCGGCTGCGCCGATGCCCCGGTGCTGCGCGAGCGCGGCCAGCGGGAGGTGTTCTGCGGCCTGACCGGCATCGTCTGGCTGCACCGCAAGATCCAGGACGCGTTCTTCCTGGTGGTTGGCAGCCGCACCTGCGCGCATCTGATGCAGTCCGCCGCCGGCGTGATGATCTTCGCCGAGCCGCGCTTCGCAACCGCAATCATCGACGAGCGCGACCTCGCGGGGCTGGCGGACGCGAATGCCGAACTCGACCGCGTGGTCGGCCAGCTGCTTGCACGCAGGCCCGACATCCGACTCTTGTTCCTGGTCGGATCCTGCCCCTCGGAGGTGATCAAGCTTGACCTCTCGCGCGCGGCGGAACGTCTGAACCGGCAGTTCGCGCCTGGCGTGCGCGTGCTGAACTACTCGGGCAGTGGGATCGAAACAACCTTCACCCAGGGCGAGGACGCCTGCCTGGCGGCGCTGGTGCCGGAACTCCCCGAGGCCGACGCGACGCCGCGCCTGCTGGTGGTGGGCGCGCTCGCCGAGGTGGTGGAGGACCAGTTTCGCCGCCTGTTCGCCGCGATGGGCATCGGTGCGGTCGATTTCCTGCCGCCGCGCCTTGCCGCCGCACTGCCACCGGTGGGCCCCGCGACTCGGATGCTGCTCGCCCAGCCCTGGCTCGGCGAGACCGCGCGGCTGCTCGAGGCTCGTGGTGCACAGCACCTGCCCGCGCCCTTCCCGCTCGGCGCTGAGGGCACGACCCTCTGGCTGCACGCCGCGGCGCGGGCGTTCGGCGTGACCTCGTCACGCTTCCGCGAGGCGACCGCGCTCGCCGAGTCGCGTGCGGCGCGCGCGCTGGCCGCGCACCGCTCGGCGCTGGCCGGCAAGCGCGTGTTCCTGTTCCCCGACAGTCAGATCGAGATCCCGCTCGCGCGCATGCTCACGCGCGAGCTCAGCATGCGGCTGGTCGAGGTCGGCACGCCCTATCTGCATCGCGCCCATCTCGGCCCGGAGCTCAATCTGCTGCCGGAAGGTACGCGGCTCGCCGAGGGCCAGCATGTCGAGCGCCAGCTCGACCGTTGCCGCGCCGACCGTCCGGACATCACCGTGTGCGGGCTGGGGCTTGCGAATCCGCTCGAGGCCGAGGGGCTCACGACCAAGTGGTCGATCGAGCTCGTGTTCACGCCGATCCAGGGCTACGATCAGGCGGGCGACCTCGCCGCGCTGTTCGCCCGCCCGCTGGACCGGCGCACAAGGCTCGCGGTGTAGCCATGCAGCTCGCGGTCTGGACCTATGAAGGGCCGCCGCATGTAGGGGCGATGCGCGTCGCGACCGCCATGGAGCGCGTGCACTACGTGCTGCACGCGCCGCAGGGCGACACCTACGCCGACCTGCTGTTCACCATGATCGAGCGCCGCGAGAAGCGCCCGCCGGTCACCTACACGACCTTCCAGGCGCGCGATCTCGGCGGCGACACCGCCGAACTGTTCCGCACGGCACTCGTCGAGGCGCACGAGCGGTTCCGCCCGGAGGCAATCCTGGTCGGCGCGTCCTGCACCGCCGAGCTGATCCAGGACGATCCGGGCGGGCTCGCGCGCTCGGCGGGGCTTCCGGTGCCGATCGTGCCGCTCGAGCTTCCGTCCTACTCGAAGAAGGAGAACTGGGGCGCCGCCGAGACGTTCTACCAGCTCGTGCGCGCCTTCGCGGGACCGCATGCGCCGCCGCCCGGCGCCCCGCGCCCGGCACGTCCGGCGGACCGCCGGCCGCGCTGCAACATCCTCGGGCCGACCGCGCTCGGCTTCCGGCATCGCGACGACGTCCGCGAGATCACCTTGCTGCTGGCGCGACTCGGGATCGACGTGCACGTCGTCGCGCCACTCGGCGCCGCGCCCGCGGACATCGCACGGCTCGGCGAGGCCGACTTCAACGTCGTGCTCTATCCAGAGATCGCCGCGCCTGCGGCCGCGTGGCTCTCGCGCAGCTTCGGCCAGAAGGCGACGAGGATCGTTCCGATCGGCGTCGGGGCAACACGCGACTTCATCGCCGAGGCCGCCGCACTCGCGGGCGTCGATCCCGCGCCGGTGCTGGATGCCGAGTCCTCGCGCCTGCCGTGGTACGCGCGCTCGGTCGACAGCACCTACCTGACCGGCAAACGCGTGTTCGTGTTCGGCGACGCGACCCATGCGATCGCCATCGCGCGCGTCGCCGCCGAGGAGATGGGATTCACGGTCGTCGGCCTCGGCACCTACGCGCGCGAGCTCGCCCGCGAGGTGCGCGAAGGGGCAAGGCGCTACGGCATCGAGGCGCTGATCACCGACGACTACCTGGAGGTGGAGGCGGCGGTCGCGGCGCTCCAGCCCGAGCTCGTGCTCGGCACGCAGATGGAACGGCACATCGCCAAGAAGCACGGCATTCCCTGCGCGGTGATCTCCGCGCCGGTGCACGTGCAGGACTTCCCCGCGCGCTATTCCCCCGTGATGGGCTTCGAGGGCGCGAACGTGCTGTTCGACACACTCGTGCATCCGCTGATGATGGGACTCGAGGAGCATCTGCTGGCGATGTTCCGCGAGGACTTCGAGTTCCACGACGACGCCGCGCCGTCCCACCTTGGCGCGACTGCCGCCGCCGCCCCGGCCGCCTCCTCCCCGGCCGCCGCGGCGGCGGCTCCTGTCCTTGAAGGGACGCCGTCCTGGGCAGCCGATGCCGAGCGCGAACTGCGCAAGGTGCCCTTCTTCGTGCGCGGCAAGGCCCGCCGCAACACCGAGCGCTACGCCGCCGAGCGCGGCCTCGCCGCCATCACCGTCGAGACGCTGTACGATGCCAAGGCGCATTACGCCCGCTGACGCCACCCCGATCCGCGTGGTCGTGGTGACGATGGACAGTCACCTGACCGGCGCGGCGATGGGGGCGCGGGCGGCGCTGCGGCGCGAGCTGCCGGGGTTCGAGCTCGCCGTGCACGCCGCCGACGAGTGGGGTGCCGATCCGGCCGCGCTCGCGGCCTGCATCGCCGATATCGGCCGCGCCGACATCGTGATCGCAACCATGCTGTTTCTCGACGATCACATCCGCGCGGTGCTGCCGGCCCTGGAGGCGCGCCGTGCCGCCTGTGACGCGATGCTCTGCATGATGTCGGCCGGCGAGGTGATGCGCCTGACCCGCATCGGCCGCTTCACCATGAGCGGCGAGGCACGCGGTCCGCTCGCACTGCTCAAACGGCTGCGCGGCAAGTCCTCGGGCAGCGGCTCATCCGGCCAGGGCCAGATGAAGATGCTGCGCCGCCTGCCGCAGATGCTGCGCTTCATCCCGGGCACGGCGCAGGACGTGCGCGCCTATTTCCTCGCACTGCAGTACTGGCTCGGCGGGTCGCAGGAGAACATCGCCAACCTGGTGCGCATGATGGTGCGGCGCTACGCGGCAGGCCCGCGCGCAGCGCTCGCCGGCGCTCTCAAGGTCGCCTCGCCCGTGCAGTACCCGGAGGTCGGGCTCTATCACCCCGGCGCGGGTGGCCGGATCACCGAGCGTCTCGCTGACCTGCCGGCGGAGGGCAGTGCGGGCACGGTCGGCGTGCTGCTGCTCCGGTCCTACCTGCTCGCCGGCAACACGGCGCACTACGACGGCGCGATCGCCGCGCTGGAGGCACGGGGCCTGCGCGTGATCCCGGCCTTCGCCTCGGGCCTCGACGCACGGCCGGCGATCGAGCGTTTCTTCATGCAGGACGGCGCGCCGGCGATCGACGCGCTGGTGTCGCTCACCGGCTTCTCGCTGGTCGGCGGTCCCGCCTACAACGACGCGCGCGCGGCGGAAACGATCCTCGCCCGGCTCGACGTACCCTACATCGCCGCGCATCCGCTGGAGTTCCAGACGGTCGAGCACTGGCAGGCCGACCCGCGCGGGCTGACGCCGGTGGAGGCGACCATGATGGTCGCGCTGCCGGAACTGGACGGCGCGATCTGGCCGATGACCTTTGGCGGACGGTCCTGGTCGGTCGAGGGCGAGGCGCGGCGCGACATGGCCTCGCACCCGGAGCGGGCCCGCAGCCTTGCCGCGCGCGTGGCAAAGCTCGTGTCGCTGCGCCGGACCGCGCGGGCGGAGCGCAAGGTGGCGCTCGTGCTGTTCAACTTCCCGCCCAATGCCGGCGCGACCGGCACGGCGGCGTATCTGTCGGTCTTCGCCTCCGCCTGGAACACGCTGCGCACCATGCGCGATGCCGGCTACACGGTCGACGTGCCAGCGGATGCCGAGGCCTTGCGGCGCGCGATCTGCGAAGGCAATGCCGCCCGCTACGGTGCGCACGCGAACGTCGCGGCGCGAATCCCGGCCGATGATCACGTCCGCCGCGACCCCCATCTCGCCGAGATCGAGGCGCAGTGGGGCCCGGCCCCGGGCCGCGCGCAGTCCGACGGCGCGTCGCTGTTCGTGCTCGGCGCTCGGTTCGGCAACGTGTTCGTCGGCGTGCAGCCCGCCTTCGGCTACGAGGGCGACCCGATGCGGCTGCTGTTCGAGCGCGGCTTCGCCCCGACCCACGCCTTCTCGGTGTTCTATCGCTGGCTGCGCGAGGATTTCGGCGCCGATGCGGTGCTGCATTTCGGCACCCATGGTGCGTTGGAATTCATGCCGGGCAAGCACGCCGGGCTGTCCGCCGCGTGCTGGCCGGACCGGCTGATCGGCGACCTGCCGAACCTCTATCTCTACGCCTCGAACAATCCGTCCGAGGGGATGCTGGCGAAGCGCCGCGCCGGAGCGACGCTGATCTCCTACCTCACGCCGCCCGTCGCCCATGCCGGGCTCTATCGCGGCCTGCTCGACCTCAAGGCGTCGATCGACCGCTGGCGCGCGCAGGACCCGGACATTGATCCGAACGCG
This sequence comes from Elioraea sp., assembly GCF_051860475.1. NCBI lineage: Bacteria > Pseudomonadati > Pseudomonadota > Alphaproteobacteria > Acetobacterales > Elioraeaceae > Elioraea > Elioraea sp. The sequence goes on from NZ_JBHYDW010000096.1 coordinate 15,369, forward strand.
CGTCTGGCGCTGGCGGGGCTGGTGCAGGCGCAGGCGGCCGCGGTCGATCTCGCGACCGCCGAGCCGCCCTGGGCCGATCCCGACAGTGAGATTGTGCGGCTGACCGACGCGCTGCTCGAGCTCGAGTACACGCTGATCCCGCACGGGCTGCACGTGGTCGGCCAGCCGCCCGATGCAACGCAGCGCGCCGAGATGCTCGATGCGGCGAACGTCGCCGATCCGGCGGAGCGCGCCAGACTCGACGCCCTGATGGCCGACGATGTTGAGACGCGCGCGATCCTCCATGCGCTCGACGGTGGCTATATCCGCCCTGCCCCTGGCGGCGACCTGCTGCGCACCACGGACGTGCTGCCGACCGGGCGCAACCTGCACGGCTTCGATCCGTTCAAGATCCCCTCCGCCTTCGCGGTGGCCGACGGCGCCCGCCAGGCGGAGAAGCTGCTCGCCCGCCACACCTCGGACGGCAACGCGCTGCCCGAGACGGTCGCGATCGTGCTCTGGGGCACCGACAACCTGAAGACCGAGGGCGGGCCGATCGCCCAGGCGCTGTGGCTGATGGGGGCGGAGCCGCGCCACGACAGCTACGGCCGGCTCGCCGGCGCGCAGCTCGTGTCGCTCGACCGGCTCGGCCGACCGCGCATCGACGTGATGGTGACGCTCTCGGGGATCTTCCGCGACCTCCTGCCGATGCAGACCAGGTTGCTGGCCGAGGCCGCACTGCTCGCCGCGCAGGCCGACGAGCCGGAGACGATGAACTTCATCCGCAAGCACGCGCTTGCCCATCTCGCGCAGCATGGCGGTACGATCGAACAGGCGGCGCTGCGCGTGTTCGGCAACGCCGACGGCGCCTACGGCGCGAACGTGAACCAACTGCTCGAATCGGGCGCGTGGCAGGAGGAGGATGAACTCGCCGAGGCCTATGTGCGCCGCAAGGGCTTCGCCTATGGCGTCGATGGCCGGCCGACGCGCCAGGACGCCGTGCTGAGCGCGGTGCTGGCGCGGGTGGACGTCACCTATCAGAACCTCGACAGCATCGAAGTGGGACTCACCACGATCGACCAGTATTTCGACACGCTCGGCGGCATCAGCCGGGCGGTGAAGCGCGCGCGGGGGTCGGACGCGGCCGTCTATGTCGGCGATCAGACGCGCGGCGAGGGGCGCGTGCGCACGGTCGCCGAGCAGGTCGCGCTGGAGACGCGCACGCGTGCGCTGAACCCGAAATGGTTCGAGGCCCTGCTCGCGCACGGCTACGAGGGGGTACGCCAGATCGAGGCCCACGTGACCAACACGATGGGCTGGTCCGCGACCACGGGCCAGGTCGCACCCTGGGTCTACGACCATCTCGCCGCGACCTTCATGCTGGATGATGCGATGCGCCAGCGTCTCGCGGCGCTGAACCCGACGGCCTCGGCGAAGATCGCCAACCGCCTGATCGAGGCGCATGAGCGCCGCTACTGGACTCCCTCGGCGGAGGTGATGGATCGCCTGCGCCAGGCCGGCGAGGAGCTCGAGGACCGGCTCGAAGGCATCATGGGAGCGCCGGCATGACCGCGATCGATCTCGCGCGACCACGCGCCTTGGCGAAGCGCGCCGACGGCGACGGCTCGGTACAGGTTCACGCCGATCCGACGCTGAAGATCGAGGGTGCGAAGGTGTTCGCCGTCTATGGCAAGGGCGGGATCGGCAAGAGCACCACCTCGTCCAACCTCTCGGTCGCCTTTGCGAAGCTGGGCAGGCGTGTGCTGCAGATCGGCTGCGATCCCAAGCACGACAGCACCTTCACGCTGACCAAGCAGCTCTGCCCGACCGTGATCGACGTGCTGGAGAGCGTGGACTTCCACACCGAGGAGCTGCGGGTGGAGGATTTCGTGTTCGAGGGCTATGCCGGCGTGCTCTGCGTCGAGGCGGGCGGGCCGCCCGCCGGCACAGGCTGCGGCGGCTACGTGGTCGGCCAGACGGTGAAGCTGCTCAAGGAGCACCACCTGCTGGAGGAGACCGACGTCGTCATCTTCGATGTGCTCGGCGACGTTGTGTGCGGCGGCTTCGCGAGCCCGCTGCTGCACGCCGATCGCGGCCTGATCGTCGCGGCGA
>NZ_JBHYDW010000097.1:0-12233 GCF_051860475.1 Elioraea sp.
CCGGTTCCCTCTCCCGCGTGCGGGAGAGGGTCAGGGTGAGGGTGCGGCCAAGTAAGCGCGCACGACATGATCGCCTACATCATCCGCCGTCTGATCGCGACCATCCCCGTGATGCTCCTGGTCGCGGTGATCGTGTTCCTGCTCGTGCATCTTGCGCCCGGCGATCCGGCCTCCGTGATCGCCGGCGACAACGCGACGTCGGACCAGATCGCCGCGATCCGCGCCACGCTCGGCCTCGACCGGCCGCTCTGGGAGCAGTTCGCGATCTGGATCTGGCGCGTGCTGCAGGGCGATCTCGGCCAATCGCTGTTCTGGAACCGCGGCGTGGCCGAACTGATTCTGCAGCGCGCCGAGCCGACGATCTCGCTTGCCATCACGACGTTGATCTTCGCGGTCACGATCGCGATCGCGCTCGGCGTCATCGCGGCCTGGAAGGCTGGCTCGGGCATCGACCGCTCGGTGATGGGGCTCGCGGTTGCGGGGTTCTCGCTGCCGGTGTTCGTGGTCGGCTATCTGCTGGTCTATCTGTTCGCGATCGAGCTCCGCTGGCTGCCGGTGCAGGGCTATCGCCCGATCGCCGAAGGGTTCTGGCCCTGGCTCGAGCGGCTGATCCTGCCCTCGATCGCGCTCGGGCTTGCCTATCTCGCGCTCATCGCGCGCATCACCCGCACGACCATGCTGGAGATCCTGTCGGAGGACTACATCCGCACGGCGCAGGCCAAGGGGGTCGCGACACGGCCGATGCTGTTCAAGCACGCGCTCAAGAACGCGGCCGTGCCGATCGTCACCGTGGTCGGCATCGGTGTGGCACTGCTGATCAGCGGCGTGGTCATCACCGAGACCGTGTTCAACATCCCCGGTGTGGGCCGGCTCGTGGTCGATGCGATCACGCGGCGCGACTACCCGATCATCCAGGGTGTGATGCTGGTGTTCTCTGCGGTCTACGTGCTGGTGAATCTCGCCGTCGACCTGTCGTACACGCTGTTCGACCCGCGAGTGCGCTACTGATGGCGACCACCGCCACCGTCGAGACGCCGCTGATCCCGATGCGGGGTGGGTTCGGCCGCTTCTCGCGGCGCAACCCCACGATCGTGATCGGCGGCGCGATGCTGCTGATCATGGTGTTCGTCGCCACCTTCGCGCCCTGGATCTCGGGCGACCCGTTCACCGTCTCGCCGGTCGATCGGCTGATGCCGCCCTCCTTCGCGGATTTTTTTGCCGCCGGCAAGATCGACCGCTTCGGCACCGACAATCTGGGACGCGACATCTTCGCGCGCACCGTGCATGGCACGCGCATCTCGCTGATGGTCGGCATCACGGTGGCAACACTGGCCACGGCGATCGGCCTCGCGATCGGGCTCGCCGCGGGCTATTTCCGCCTGGTCGATGCGATCGTCATGCGCGTGATGGACGCGCTGATGGCGATCCCCTCGATCCTGCTTGCGATCGCGATGGTGGCGCTGACGGGTGGCGGTATCGGTATCGTCATCATCGCGATCACCGTGCCCGACATCCCGCGCGTGGTACGGCTGGTGCGTTCGGTGGTGCTGACGGTGCGCGAGCGCCCCTACATCGACGCCGCGATCTCGGTCGGCAGCCCGTCGCAGAAGATCATCCTGCGCCACATCCTGCCGAGCACGGTCGGCCCGCTGATCGTGCAGGCGACCTATCTCTGCGCCTCCGCGATCCTGACGGAGGCGGGGCTGTCGTTCCTCGGCGCCGGCGTGCCGCCCGAGATCCCGACCTGGGGCAACATGATCGCCCAGTCGCGGCTGTTCCTCGCGCGCGCGCCCTGGACGATCTTCGCGCCCGGCATCTGCCTGGCGCTGGTCGTGCTGTCGATCAACCTGCTGGGCGACGGACTGCGCGACCGGCTCGATCCGCGTCTCGCCCGGCGGATGTGATGGACACCGCCGCGCCGATCCTGGAGGTCGAGGACCTCCGGACGCATTTCTTCACGCAGGACGGGGTGACGCGCGCGGTGGACGGCGTGTCGTTCGCGCTCGCGCCCGGCGAGACGCTCGGCATCGTCGGCGAGTCTGGCTGCGGCAAGTCGGTCACCGCGCTCTCGATCCTGCGGCTGCTGCCGCCCAAATTGTCACGCATCGTCGGCGGCAAGGTGATGTTTGAGGGCACGAACCTCGTCACGCTTGACGAGCCGGCGATGCGCGAGATCCGCGGCAACCGGATCGCGATGATCTTCCAGGAGCCGATGACCAGCCTGAATCCGGTGCTGACCATCGGCGAGCAGATCGCCGAGGCCGTGCGCATCCACCAGGGGGCAAGCCAGAAGGATGCGCTCGCGCGCGCGGTCGACATGCTGAAGCTGGTGCGCATCCCCGACGCAGAGCGGCGCGTCGGAGACTACCCGCATCACTTCTCGGGCGGGATGCGCCAGCGCGTGATGATCGCGATGGCGCTCTCCTGCAATCCAAGGCTGCTGCTCGCCGACGAACCGACCACCGCGCTCGACGTCACGGTACAGAAGCAGATCCTGCGGCTGATGCTGGAGCTGAAGGAGCGCATCGGCTCGGCGGTGATCTTGATCACGCATGATCTCGGCGTGATCGCCGAGACGGCGAAGCGCGTGGTGGTGATGTATGCCGGCCGCGTGGTCGAGCAGGCGGAGGTCACCGACCTGTTCGATGCGCCGCTGCATCCCTACACGCGGGGGCTGATGGCCTCGATCCCGCGCCTGAAGCACAACAGGGCGAAGCGGCTCGCCGAGATCCCCGGCATCGTGCCCGATCTGCGGGCGCCGATCCCGGGATGCGCGTTTGCGCCGCGCTGTCCGCTCGCGACCGATCGCTGCCGGGCCGAGGCGCCCTCGCTTGAGGACCACGGCAGCAGCCACTACGCCGCGTGCTGGGAGGCGGGACGCGCATGAGCGCCGTGCTCGCGGTCGACGGTCTCGTCAAGCATTTCCCGATCGTGCGCGGCGTGCTGCGCCGCCCCGTGGCCTGGGTGCGCGCGGTGGACGGCGTCTCCTTCGCGATCGAGCCGGGCGAGACGCTTTGCCTGGTCGGCGAGTCTGGCTGTGGCAAGTCGACGGTCGCGCGCTTGGTGTTGCGCCTGGATGAGCCGACAGGCGGGTCGATCCGGCTCGACGGCACCGACGTCACCGCGCTCGACGAGCGCGCCTTCGCACCGTTCCGCAGGCGCGTGCAGATGGTGTTCCAGGACCCCTATGCCTCGCTAAACCCGCGGCTGAAGGTGGGGCAGATCGTCGGCGAACCGCTCGAGAACTACGAGGGGCTCTCGGGCAAGGTGCTCGAGGAGCGGGTTGCCGGTTTGCTCGCCAAGGTCGGGCTGCGGCAGGAGGGCGTGGGGCGCTACCCGTTCGAGTTCTCGGGCGGGCAACGCCAGCGCATCGGTCTTGCGCGCGCGCTCGCGCTCAATCCGAAGCTGATTGTCGCCGACGAGCCGGTCTCCGCGCTCGATGTCTCGGTGCAGGCGCAGGTGCTGAACCTGATGATGGACCTCCAGGAGGAGTTCGGGCTGGCGTACCTGTTCGTCAGCCACGACCTGGCGGTGGTGGAGCATATCGGCCATCGGATCGCGGTGATGTATCTCGGCGAGATCGTCGAGATTGGCCCCAAGCAGGTGGTGCTGGACGAGCCGAAGCACCCCTACACGCGTGCGCTGGTCGCCGCGGCGCCGATTCCTGATCCGCGCGCGAAACGCGACACGCTGGTGCTGGAGGGCGACGTGCCGTCGCCGCTGAACCCGCCCTCGGGCTGCCGCTTCCACACGCGCTGTCCGTTCGTGATGGATCGCTGCCGACAGGAGACACCGACCTTGCGCGAAGTTTCGCCCGGCCGCCGTGCCGCCTGTCACCTGCTGGACGCGTGATGGCGGGGGTGCTGGCCCAATTCGGGCTTGCGCGCGTGATCAACGCCGCCGGCACGCTGACGCGGCTCGGCGGTGCGCCGATGGCGCCGGAGGTCGTTTCGGCAATGGCGGAGGCGGCAGCCGCCTCGCTCGACATGGCGGCGTTGCAGGAGCGCGCCTCGACTGAGATCGCCGCCGCTACCGGCGCGGAGGCGGGGCTCGTCACCACGGGCGCGGCCGCCGGGCTGACGCTCGCTGCGGCTGCTTCCCTCGCCGGGCTCGATCCCGCGCGCATGGCCGCTCTGCCGCGCATCGAGGAAGGGCGGACCGAGATCCTGGTGCACCGCACGCATCGCAGCGCCTACACGCGCGCCCTCGCGGTCGCCGGTGCGCGGCTGGTCGATTTCGGCCACAACGACCGCGGCACCGGGGCGGGCATCCGCGGGATCGAGGCCTGGGAAATCGAGGCCGCGGTGACGCCGCGCACCGCGGCGGTGTTCGTCGCCGCAACCCCGGGAAGCGTGGCGGACCTCGCGCTGATTGCGCGCACCGCGCATGCGCACGACCTGAAGGTAATTGTCGATGCGGCAGCACAACTTCCGCCAGCGGCGAATCTCCGCTGCTTCATCGCCGACGGCGCCGACCTTGTCGCTTTCTCCGGCGGCAAGGCGATCGGCGGGCCGCAATCCTCGGGCATCCTCGCCGGCCGGCGCACGCTGATCGCCTCCGCGCTGATGCAGATGCTCGACATGGACGTGCCCGTGGCGACCTGGCGCGCGCCGCTCGGCGTGCAGATGGCCGGCGTGCCGCATCACGGGCTCGGCCGCGGCTTCAAGGCGGGCAAGGAGGAGATCATCGGCCTGCTGGTCGCACTGCGCCGCTTCCTCGCGCGCGACGAGGCGGCGGAGCAGGCGGCGCAGGAGGCGCGGCTCGCCGCGATCGCGGCGGCGCTGCCGGCACCGAGTACGCTGCTCGGTGCGGCGGCGACGGGCCGTGCGCCGCAGCTTGCGCTGCACGTGGACGATGCGGCAGGCCTTGCAGCACGGCTGCGCGCGGGCGACCCGCCGGTGCATCTCGGCGAGCGGCGCGCGGGCGAGGGGGTGCTGCTGGTCGATCCGCAGGCGCTCAGGCCGGAGGAGGATGCGGCGCTGGTCGCGGCGGTGCAGGCGGCCCTCACCCTGACCCTCTCCCGCTGACGCGGGAGAGGGGACGCAGTGGCGCCGCCGGGTTCCCTCTCCCACGCGAGTGGGAGAGGGTCAGGGTGAGGGTCTGAGCCCGCACCAAGCGGCGATGAACGCCGCGATCGTCAGGGTGCAGCGGCGCAGATCCTCGATCGAGGTGCGTTCGTCGAAGGCATGTGCGCCCTCGCCCTTCGGCCCGTAGCAAAGCCCGGGGATGCCGAAATAGAGCCCGTAGAAGCGCGTGTCGTTCACCGCGGTGGTGCGCCGTTCCGGCATCGTCCCGCCATGCACCTGCGCATGCGCGGCGGCCAGCACGGCCTCGGCCTCACTGCCGGGCTCGAGCACGTAGCCGTCGGCCTGGAAGCCGTGCCAGACGAGCTCGGGCGGGTTGTTGGCGAGGAACGTGTCGCCGGCTGTGGCCTCGCGCACCGCGCGCTCCACACCCGCCATGGCATCCGCAACCTCGGTGCCCGGCAGCAGGCCGATGCGGCAATCCACCTCGCACCAGGCGGGGGTGGAGGAGGCCCAGTCGCCGCCCCGGATGATGCCGGGGTTGAACTTGATCGGGTCGGGCACGGGCGCGTACCAGGGGTGCGCCTTAGCCGCCGCGTTCAGCGCACGCGTGTGCGCATAGAGCGCGTTCACCAGATGCATCGCCGACATGATGGCGTTCGAGCCGTCCTGCGCCACCGCGACATGCACCGGCACGCCGCGCACCTTGAGCCGGAACCAGAGCGTGCCGGTGTGGCTGCGCGTGATCGCATGCCCGGACGGCTCCGGGATCAGCGCGGCATCGGCGCGGTAGCCGCGCAGCAGGGTGGCGAGCGCGCCGTTGCCGGTGCTTTCCTCCTCGGTGACGGTCTGGAGATAGACGTCAGCCGCGGGCGCGAACCCGGCCGCGCGGATCGCGTCCATCGCGAACACCATGCAGGCGACACCGGACTTCATGTCGTGCGCGCCGCGGCCGTACATCCATCCGTCGCGGATCACCGCGGCATAGGGCGGATGCGTCCACATCTCCGCCGGCCCCTCGGGCACAACATCGATATGGCCCTGCAGGATCAGGCTGCGGCCCGTTGGTGCCTCCGCGCGATGCGCGGCGACGACCTGCACCGAGTGAGCCGGATCGACACCGACCATCGGGCTCGCCTTCGGGTGGGCGGCAAGCGGCACGTCGGCCAGGGTGAAGCGATCCACGGCGTAGCCGCGGCCGCGCAGCTCGCGCGCGATCCAGTCCTGCAACGGCGCTTCCGCGCCGCGCAGCGAGGGGAAGCGGACGAGCTCGGCGAGGAACGCCACCTCACGGTCGAAGCTGGCGTTCACCGCCTCCGACAGGCGGGCGAGCGTGGCGGCATCCGGCATCCGGCAGGGTCCTTCGTTCTGGAGGCGTGTCAGTTGGCGGGTGTCGCGAGCAGCGCGTTGGTGTACCAGCTCGGGCTCGGCTCATAGACGAGGCGGTCGCGCCGCGCCGCCCAGTTCAGCTTCAGATAGAACACCGGGATCACCGCCATCTCGCGGGTTGCCAGCCGCATCGCATCGGCGACGATCGCGTTGCGCCGCTCCTCGTCCATGGTCTGCAACGCCTGGCGGACCAGCGCGTCAAGCTCGGGGTTGGAGTAGCGCTGGCGGTTGAACGGCCCCGTGCCGGCCTCGGGGTCGCGCGTCATCACCACCTGGCGCAGCATGTTGGCGGCATAGGCGGTGGTGAAGGTGGTCATGAACATCGCGAACTCGCGGTTGGTCGCGCGGGTGAACAGGTTCGCCGGCGGCAGCAGCTCGACGCGCGTCTCGATGCCGATGCGCGTGAAACCCTGCGCGATCGCCTGCATCACGTCGCCATCGTTGGCGAACCAGCCGTTCGGGCCGTGTACCGTCATGCGGAACCCGTCGGGGTATCCCGCCTCGGCGAGCAGGGCGCGGGCGCGGTCGAGGTCATAGGGCAGCGGCGGCAGTTCCGCCGCGCGGCCGGGCAGCGAGGGGGCAGCGAACTGGCTCGCGGGGCCGCCCTGGCCCTCCAGCAGCCGCTCGACGATGCCCGCGCGGTTGATCGCCATCGACATGGCCTGGCGCACCCGCGCGTCCTGCATCGGGTTGCGGTCGAGCGGGCGTCCCTGCTTGTCGGTGACGAACGGCGCCTGCTCGCGCGCGGCATCGGGGAACAGATAGACCGTCCCGTTGCTCTCGATCCCGTAGACCGCGAGGCGCGGATCGCTGGAGAGGCGCCGGACATCCTGCACAGGGACGAAGTCGATCAGATCGACCTCGCCCGAGAGCAGGGCGGCGACGCGGGCCGAGGCGTTCGGGATCACCCGCGTCACCACCCGGTCCCATGGCGGCGCACCGCCCCAATAGGCGTCGTTGCGCGTGAGCTCCAGCCGATCGCCGATCGTGTAGCTGACGAAACGGTAGGCGCCGGTGCCGATCATGGCGCGGCCGCTGTTGAAGTCGGCGAGCGTCATGCCCTCATGCACCTTGCGCGACAGCAGCATGATCCCGGCGACGTCGAAGTCGAGGAAGGGATGCGGCACGTCGGTGACGAAGCGCACCGTGCGCGGATCGACCACCTCGATGGTTTTGATGCGCCGCACCGAGGGCGTGAACGGGCCCGGGCTGTTCGGGATTGTGGGGATGCGCGCGAAGGTGAAGGCGATGTCCTCGGCCTCGAAGGGCGTGCCGTCGTGAAAGCGCACGCCCTCGCGCAGCTTGAACTCCCAGGTGTGGTCATCGACGATGCGCCAGCTTTCGGCGAGCCGCGGCACGATGCGCCCGCTCGTGTCGAGGTCGATCAGCAGATCGAACACTTGGCGCAGTTGGCCGTTGTTCATGTTGGAGGAGTGGTAGTGCGGGTCCATGCCCGTGGACGCACTCGATGCACCGACGGTCAGGGTGCGCTGCTGTGCCTGCGCGCCACCGGCTGCGAGAGCGAGCGCGATCGCAAGCACGGTCGTCCGGCGCAGCATCAGGGCCTCCTTCGGTGGACAGAAGGTGAGGCTCGCATCCGCGGTCCTGGGGCGTCAACCGTGGAGCTGGGATGCATCGCCCACGGCAACGAAACCGGCAGTCAGGCGGTGGCCAGCAGCAGCACGCCGACAACGATCAGCGCGAGCCCGCCGACCTGCTGGAACCCGGCCGGCTCTGCATAGACGAGCCAACCCACCATCGCAACGATCACGTATTGCGCCGCCGCCGCCGGGAACGCGACCGAGACGGGAATGCCGCGCAAGGCGACGATGTAGAGCATCGCCGCGAGGCCGTAGAAGCCCAGGCCCACGATGGTGGCGGGGCGCATCAGCTGCACCAGGAAGTCGCCTGGTCCGGTCGCGCCGGCCTTCAGCAGCAGCTGCCCGACCACGCCCGCGACCAGTGCGGCGCCGAGCGACGCCCAGTGCAGGCTCACTGCACCCGATCCGGCACGCCGGCGCGCACGACGCTGCGCACGATCCCCTGCGGCTTGCGGTTGCCGGTCTGGAACGCCCGGCCGAGATACTCGCCGACGATGCCCAGGATCACGAACTGAGCGGCCGCGAGCAGCAGCACCACCACCATGGTACTCGCCCAGCCCTCGGGCGGGCTGCCGAACAGCGCATGGCCGATCACGTACAGTGCCGCGACACCGCCGACCGCGCCCATCGCCAGCCCGAGCAGCACGGCGAGCCTGAGCGGCAGCAGAGAGAAGTTGAAGGCGAGGTTCAGCCAGAGCGTCACCAGCCGCTTCAACGTGTAGTTCGACCGCCCCTGCGCGCGCGGCAGATGCCGCACCTCAAGCGTGCCGATCCGCTGCGTCACCTGCATGATCAGCCCGTCGACATAGGGGAATGGCCCCTCGTAGCGCGCGACCCCGTCGATCACGAGCCGGCTGATGCAGCGAAACGACGAGAGATAGAGCCCCTTCGGCTTGTCGATCAGCAGGTCGGCGACCCGGTTGGCGAAACGGCTGCCGAGGTTGCGCCAGGCGGCGTGCCGCTTCTCGGCATAGCGCGTGTAGACCACGTCGTAGCCGCCGTCGTGGCAGTGCAGGAACAGCCGCAGCACCTCCTCGGGCGGGTTCTGGAGGTCGTCGTCCATCGTGATCGCGTAGTCGCCGCGCGCGTGGCGAAGGCCCGTCATCACCGCGTTGTGCTCGCCGTAGTTGCGCGCGTGCGCGACATAGGTGATCGGCACGTCCGCGGTGCCGACCAGGCGGCGGCAGACCGCGTCGCTGTCATCGGGGCTGCCGTCGTTCACCAGCACGATCTCGAGCCCGCCCGGCACGTCGAGCCCGGCGAGCGCGTGGACGAGCTCGCCGATCGTGGCGGCACCGTTATAGACCGGGATGACGACCGACAGCGCCGGCGCGGTCTCCGGCGGGAATGGCCGAGGGGGCGTGAGCTGCAACATCGTGGTGGTTCCGGCAGGTGACATCAGGCACGGCGCGCGACGGCGAGGAGCGAGCCCCCGGCCGGGAAGCGCAGGCCGAGACGGGCCAGCGCCGCTTCCGTGTCCGTGACGGCGCGGAAGGTCGCATCGATCGGTGGCGAAAACGCGGCGACATCGGACGACTCCTCGGCGCGGAACCGCCACAGCACCTTGCGCTGCACAACCATCAGCGGAAGCAGCAGCGCGTTCCAGAACCCGAGCGAGACCGGCGCGAAACCGGCGGTTTCGAGAGTGCGGCGCAGCTCGGCCCGGCTATAGCGCCGCGCGGTATGCACCCGCCGGTCATGCGCCGAGTGCAGCCACTGATGTGCCGGCAGGTTCAGCACCAGCATGCCCCGAGGCGCGAGCACACGACGGAGCTCGGCCAGTGCCGCAGCCTCGTCGACCAGACGGTGGCAAAGGACGTCACAGGACACCACCGCACCGAACCGTCCATCCGCGAAGGGCATGGCGTCGACCGAGCCGACAGCGAGGAGAGCCGAAGGCACCTTGCGCCGCGCGCGGCGGATTGCCTCGTTCTCGACGTCCAACCCGACGAGCCTGCGTGAGGGGAGTACCTCGGCGAGGCGGCGCAGCAGGCCGCCTGTGCCGCAGCCAGCGTCCAGCAGCGGCAGGGACGGATCGCCCGGGCTCCGCCGTAGCGCCTCGATCACACGGGCATGGAGCGCGCGGTACCACCACATGACGCCCTCCACCCTGTCCATCTGGTTGTATTCGTCGGGTTCCATTACGCCCAAAGTAATCCTGGACGAGCATTCCACACGCAAAGGTGGTAACACTGCGTCGTTGTTAGGACATTAAGAAGATGATACCGTTGCTCCAGAAGTAAAGTGAAGAGGAAAGCTGTTTTTCAGCTCGGCGGGAGTACAGCTTGGGTTCCGATCGCCCAGTGCTTGCGACAGCTTCATCTGCCCCGTCTCCCGGCCGCAGGTTGGCAGGGACGGACCTGCGCCACCTGACCGATCTGGCCTTGTTGGCCGTGTTCTGGTCCTCAGCGGCGATCGGCTACGGGGTGGCGTTCGCGCCGCCCTGGAACACCGACGTCGCAGCCATCCTGCATTTCACCCAGCTGTGGGTCGAGGGGCATAGCCTCTACATCGACCTTTTCGACGTCAACCCGCCGCTGATCTTCATGCTGTCGGCACCTGCGGCCCTGACGGCCACGCTGTTCGGGCTGCCGGCGATGGTCGCGTGGAACCTTCAACTCGGTGCCCTGGCGGTCGGCATGGCGACGTGCGCATGGCGCATCATGCGGCCCCGGATGGCGATCGGCTCGCTCGGGTTCTGGGTGTTGGCGGGTCTGGTGCCGTTCCTGCTGCTCGGTTTCCCGATGGAGCATTTCGGCCAGCGCGAGCACGTGTTCATCGTGCTGACCGTACCCTACCTGGCGCTCGCCGCGCGGCGCGCTGAGGGTCCGGTCGCGCTGTCGCCGGCGGTGCTGGTCGGGCTCGGGGCGGCCGCGATCGGGGCGGCGATCAAGCCCTACTTCCTGCTGATGCCGGCGGCGATCGAGCTTTACGTGCTGCTGCGGCGGGGCGCGCGTGCCTGGCTCCGCGATGGAGTGCCGTGGCTGATGGGGCTGGTGTGGTTGACCTACGCCGCGGTGATCCTGCTGGTCTTCCCGGGCTTCCTCGCGGAGATCGTGCCGTTTGCGCTGAGCGTGTACACCGACATTGGCGAGCCGCCGCTCTACATCCTCTTGCGGCCCTACACGCACCGCCTGCTCGGCGCTGCGGTGGCGATCGCGGTGCTGGCTGTCGCTGCGGTGGTCCTGCGCTTCGGCGAATTCAGCAAGGTCGTGGCCATCGCGGCGGTCGTGGCCGTCGTCCTGCCGCTCGTTCAGGCGAAGCAGTTCGCGTATCACTCCCTGCCGGCGCAGATGCTGCTGTGGTTGCTGCTCGGCGCCGTGGCGGCGGAGGAACTCGGGCCGGACGGCGAGCGCGGCGCGCGCCTGACCGCGGCCGGGTTGATCCTGGTATCGGCCGTGTCTGCCCTCGATGTGCGCCAGTCTCCCTGGCTCCAGCTGCGCTACTCCAGTTCGGAGGTCGGTCAGCTGTCGCGCACGATCGAGGCCCACAGCCCGATCGGCGGGCGTGTGGTGGTGATGTCATCCTATCTGTCGGACGTCTTCCCCGCGGCAAGTCATGCCGAGCGCCAAGTGGGCGTGCGATTCATGTCACTGTTCTTTCTCCACGCCTTCTATCGCGACTGCGACGCGACTGGCGTGCGGATCGAGCCGTCCGGCGCGGCGGCGGAGTGGCGCGACCGATTGTTCCGGGAAGTGGTCGACGACCTCGTGGCGCGGCCGCCGGACCTCATCGTCGAGCGGGTGCGATCGCGGTTGATTCCGGATTGCGGCGGTCAGGGCTTCGACTATCTCGGCTACTACCGAGGCAACCCCGACATCGACGCCTTGCTCGCTGACTATGCGCTGGTCAAGGAGCGCGGCGCCTTCCGCTACTGGCGACGAACCTAGGAACCTACCGACCACCTCGCCGTGGGTGGCGGCACCCCTCTGGTCGCAGGCCCGTTCTCACGCTACCGGCTTGGCGCTGGCACGGGAGGGCGCGATGGCGGACGAGCTTCAGGCCTGGCTGGGGCGCAGCGAGGCCGCGGAGGACACGATCGACCGGCTGCGGCTGTCAGGGTTCGCGGCGACGCTCGACCGCCCGCTCGAGGCGTTCGCGCCGGACGGGGCTCTGCCGCCGCTCTGGCACTGGATGTTCTTCCAGACCTGGGCGCCGCAGTCGGGGCTGGGGCCGGATGGACACCCAAGGCGCGGCGGATTCCCGCCGCCGGTGCACC
>NZ_JBHYDW010000097.1:12243-17152 GCF_051860475.1 Elioraea sp.
TCCTCGGGCCGCTGTTCGCCGGCGAGATGATCGCCCGCCAGAGCACGATCGCGGCGATCCGCGAGAAGGCCGGCTCGACCGGCGCGCTGGTCTTCGTCACCGTGCGCCACGTCATCTCCGGCCCGCGCGGGGTGGCGATCGAGGAGGAGCAGGACATCGTCTATCGAGGGCTCGAAGGGGCGGCGGTGAAGGCGGCCGCGGCTCCGCCGCCGCTGCCGGAGGACGCCTTCACCGAGACGGTCGATCCCGACCCGGTGATGCTGTTCCGCTACTCGGCGCTGACCGGCAACGGCCATCGCATCCACTACGACCGGCGGTACGTTACCGAGGTCGAGGGGTATCCGGGCCTGATCGTGCACGGCCCGCTTCAGGCGACGCTGATGGCCGGGCTGGTCCTGCGTGCGCGGCCGGGGCAGGCTCTGGAGCGGATCGCCTATCGCGGGGTGCGGCCGCTGTTCGACCTCGCCCCCTTTACGGTCGCGGGCACCGAGGCGGGCGGGGCAGCGCAGCTCTCGGTGCGCGATGCCGACGGTTTCGTCACGATGCAAGGCGAGGCAAGCCTCGCGGCTTGACCCGGGCGCAACGCGCCCGTTGAATGGCGTGAGTGGCCTCAGGCCGCAAAGACGTCATGTGCCAGGGAGGACAACGATGAGACTCGGACTCAAGACGACCGCGCTCGCCGCCGTGCTGATGGCGGCGCCGCTCGCCCAGGCCGACGCCCAGACGCTGCGCTTCATGACCGGCCCGCAGGGCGGGGTGTGGGTTCCGCTCGGCGGGGCGCTCAAGAACATGTGGGAGCAGGCGATCTCGGGCGTCTCCGTGACCGCGATTCCGGGCGCCGGTGTCGCGAACATCCGGGGTGTGGATGAAGGCCGTGCGCAGATCGGCTTCGGCAACTCGATCACGACGGTCGATGGGCTGAAGGGGTCCGCACCCTTCCCGCGTCAGGTGACCAAGGTCTGCAATCTGGCGACGCTCTATCCGCAGTACTTCCAGGTGATCGCGCTCGCGAACGCCGGCGTGACCCGGCTTGAGGACCTGCGCGGCAAGCAGGTGGTGATCCAGCCGCGCGGCAATACCGCCGAGGTGGTGACGCAGCAGATCCTGTCGGTGGCGGGCCTGACCTACAACGACGTCCGCGCGAACTTCCAGGCTTCCTACACCGACGCAGTCGGGCTGCTGCGCGACGGCAATGCGCAGGTGTTTACGCTCGGCACGGCGATCCCCTCCTCGGCGGTGATGGACCTCGCGTCCGCGCGCGACATCCACGTGGTCGAGCTTGGGGCCTACATCGAGGGGCTGCGCAAGCTGAATCCCGGCTTCGTCGGCGTGCCGATCCCCGCCGGGACCTATCCGAAGCAGACCCAGACCGTGACCGTTCCGGGCTACTTCACGCATGTGGTGGTGTCCTGCGAGCTCCCCGAGGCGCTGGTGCACAACATGACCAAGGTGATGAGCGAGAACGTCGAGGGCATGGCGGCAGTGTTCGGCGGCATCCGAGGCCTGACGCCGAAGGCAATGGCGCAGGACATCGGCGTGCCGCTGCATCCGGGTGCGCAGCGCTTCTACAAGGAGGCAGGCGCGCTCTGACGCCTTCATCCAGGGGCTAGATCCCGTTGGTCCCGACATACACCCGTGGCGTCGGCCTGATCACGGCCGTCGTCGCGGTCGTGATGTCCTGCTACCACATGTATACCACCGCCTTCGGCCCGCCGGAGGCGGTGTTCTTTCGTGGCACGCATCTGATCTTCGCATTCATCCTGGTTTTTCTGACGCACCCGCTCAGGAAGCGGAAGACGCCGGGGCTCGAGGATCTGATGCTGCTGGTCCTGGCGGTCGGCAGCGTGGCCTGGCTGTTCTACGACTACCAGCGCATCGTCTTCCGCATCATCTACATCGACGACCCCGAACCGGCGGACTGGTTCTGGGGCTGGGCCTGCGTCGCGATGGTGATGGAGGCGGCGCGGCGGGTGATCGGTTGGGCGCTGCCGGCAACCGCGCTGGTGTTCCTCACACTCGCGATGACGGTGCTGGATGTCGAGCTGCCGGTGCTGCTGGACCAGCTCTACCTGACGACCGAGGGCATCTTCGGCTCGACGCTCGGCGTCTCGGCCGGGTTCGTCGTCGTGTTCGTGCTGTTCGGCGCGTTCATGGAACGATCCGGCGTCGGACGACTGTTCATGGACTTCGCGCTGGCGCTGACGGGCCGCGCGGCGGGCGGGCCGGGCAAGGTGGCGGTGATCTCGTCGAGCCTGTTCGGCTCGGTGTCGGGGTCTGCGGTGGCGAACGTGATGGTCACCGGCCAGGTGACGATCCCGCTGATGAAGCGCACCGGGTTCCGGCCTCAGTTCGCCGCGGCGGTGGAGGCGGTGGCGTCCACGGGCGGGCAGATCATGCCGCCGATCATGGGGGCGGCCGCGTTCGTGATGGCCGAGTTCATGCAGGTGCAGTACCTGACGGTGATCACCTGGGCGTTGCTGCCGGCGCTGCTGTTCTATGTCGCGGCGTTCGGCGCGGTGCATTTCGAGGCGAAGCGGATGGGGTTGCGCGGCCTCACCGGCGACGAGGTGCCGCAGCTGCGCAAGGTGCTGAGTGAGAGCGGGCATCTGTTCATTCCGATCTTCATCATCCTGGGCGGGCTCTTCACGGGCTACTCCGCGCCGCTGTCAGCGCTCGCGGGAACGCTTGCGTGCTTCCCGGTCGCGGCACTGCGGGCGAACTCGCGCGAGACCGTGACGCTGCACAATGTCTGGACTGCGCTCGCCGAGGGGGCGAAGGGCGCGCTGGGCGTGGCGATGGCGTGTGCCTGTGCGGGCATCGTGATCGGGGTGATCACGATCTCCGGGCTTGGCATCATCTTCACCCAGTTCGTTCTGGCGGCGGCGCGGAACAGCCTGCTGCTGGCGCTGATGCTGACGATGGTGGCCGGGATCATCCTGGGCATGGGGATGCCGACCACGCCGGCCTATATCGTGATGGTGGCGCTGCTGGTGCCGGCGCTGATCAATCTGGGGGTGATCCCGCCTGCGGCGCATCTGTTCGCATTCTACTTCGCGATCCTGTCCGCGATCACGCCGCCGGTGGCGTTGGCGGTGTTCGCCGCGGCGGGGCTGGCGAAGTCGGACATGTGGAAGTCGGGGCTGGCGGCGGTGAAGATGGGGGCGGCCGGGTTCATCGTGCCGTTCATGTTCGTCTATTCGCCGTCGCTGCTGCTGATCGGCGACTGGATCGACGTGGTGCACTCATCGATCACGGCGGCGAGCGGGTGTCTGCTGCTGGCGGCGGGGCTGCACGGCTACCTGATTGCGCGCGCGTCGTTGGTTGAGCGCGCCCTGATGGTGGCGGCGGCGCTGACGTTGATCCAGCCCGGCTGGGTGACGGACACGATCGGGGTGGCGCTGGTCACGGTGGTGGTGCTGCTGCAGTTGGCGACGCGGCGTCGGGCGCGGGCCGAGGCGGCGGCGGAGTAGGGGAAGGTCCAGGAAACTCAGTTTCCTGGCGGGTGGGTGCGGGAGGGCAGGGTCCTCCCGCGTTTCTTCAGAATGTCTGCGCGATCGCCGCGTTGATCGCCCGCACGCCCGCCTCGGGCCCGTCGGGGTGATTCCACACGCCGCCGATCACTGCGAGAAAATCGGCCCCTGCCCGGACCAGCACGCCGCAGTTCTCGGCGGTGATGCCACCGATCGCCACGCAGGGGATTTCGGTCGTCTCCGACCAGATCGTCAGGATGTCCGGATCCGGCCGGTGCGTCGTTTCCTTCGTCCCGGTCGGGAAGAACGCGCCGAAGGCGACGTAGTCCGCGCCCGCCTCGGCCGCTTCCATCGCGAGGTGGCGGGAGTCGTGGCAGGTCGCGCCGAGCGTGCGGTCGGGGCCGAGCAGCCGGCGCGCCTCGCGGAGATCGCCGTCGGTGCGGCCGACATGGGCGCCGTCGCAGCCTGTCTGCACGGCGAGGTCGGCGCGGTCGTTCATGAGAAATGCCACGCCGCGTTCCTGCGCGACCGGGCGCAGCGTGTCTGCGGCACGCCGGATCGCGTTGTCGTCCACGCCCTTGAGGCGAAGCTGCAACGCGGCGACGTCGCCCGCGTCGAGCGCGCGGGCGAGGGTGTCGCGGAAGGGGACGGGGTCGAAGGCGGGCGGGGTGATCAGGTAGAGCCGGCAGCGCGGTATGATCAACACCCGAAACTACCCTCACCCTGACCCTCTCCCACTGGCGCGGGAGAGGGAACTCGACCGGAACGTTACGCCTTGCCCTGATAGATCTCGATGATCTTCGCCAGCATCGCCAGCGCCTCGTCCTTCGGGCGCTGGAAGGTGTTGCGGCCGATGATCGAGCCCGATCCGCCGCCGTCGCGGATCGCGCGGCACTCGGCGTAGATGCCCTCGAGGTCCTTGGCCTCGCCACCCGAGAACACGACGATGCGCTTGCCGTTGAAGCAGGCCTGCACCACGTGCTCGACGCGCTTGGCGAGCGTGGCACCGTCGATCGCCTGCTTCTCGTACACCTTCTTCGCCGCATCGAGCGACAGCGCCTCGGTCGGCGGCTTCACCTTGATGATGTGCGCGCCGAGAAGGGCGGCCATGTGAGCGGCATAGGCGCAGATGTCGAACGCGGTCTCGCCCACCTTGTCCAGCATCGGCCCGCGCGGATACGACCAGACGACCACCGCGAGGCCGACGGACTTGGCCTCCTCGGCGAGCTCGCGCAGCTCCTCCATCATCTCGAACTGATCCTCGGAGCCGGGGTAGATCGTGAAGCCGATCGCCGCGCAGCCGAGCCGCAGCGCATCGTTCACGCTGCCCGTCACCGCCTGATCCTTGGTGGTAGAGAGGGAGTTCGAGGAGTTCACCTTCAGGATGGTCGGGATCGCGCCGGCGAAGGTGGCGGCCCCCGCCTCGATCATGCCGAGCG
>NZ_JBHYDW010000098.1:0-12085 GCF_051860475.1 Elioraea sp.
AGCCGCGGCAGTACTCCGGCCCGCCGCCGCCATGCCAGGCGGCGCGGGCCTTCAGGCGTTTCCCTCCGCTTCCGCCGGGTCCGGCCGGCCGATCACCGCATCCCAGAACGCGACGGCCATGTCGTCGCGCTCCATCAGCGCATCGAGCGCCGCCGGCGAGAACGCGAGCGGCGCGCCGTCGCGGTCGCCCACACCCTCCCAGGCGGTGACGACGCGGCGGGCGATCAGCCGCACCAGCAGCATGAAGTAGAGGCCGTTGAAGACCGACCGTTCCTGCGCGGCCTCGCCGAGCAGCGCCTTCGCCTCGGCAAGCGCGGCGCCCTCCGCCGCGGCGCGGGTAATCCGGTCGAGCGGCTTCGCCAGCAGCCGCACGCCCTGCGGCAGGTCAAGCCAGTGCGGCTCACGGGCGATGTCGAGCGTCAGCATCAGTCGTAGTCCTCGACCGCGTTGCGCAGGGTCACGGTCATCATTCGGCCGGCGGCGGCATTGAAGGCGGCGCGGAACTCGAAGGCGGCCTCGATCCCGGCCGGTCCCTGGATCGGCGTCTTGGCCAGCGCGAGATAGGTTTCGTGCAGCGTCACGGTGAGGCGCCGCGCCGCGCCGACCCGATACTCGAATTCAAGCTCGACCGCCGCGTTGCCGGTCGCATCGTCGAGCAGCAGCGTGTCGGCGAACCGGCTCGTGACCTGCCCGGTGCCGCGCGACAAGCCAGGATCGACGCCTTCGATCTTGAAGTCGTCGCGGATGGTGCGGACGATCTCGGCGCCGTTCGAGAAGTTCAGCCGCCCGCCGGTGATCTGCGCGAGCGGCGAGCCGTTGCGGCGGATCGAACCCTGGGCGCGGTTGAAGGCGACGTAGTCGCGCGTGGTCGGCGTGCCGGCCGACGACGTGGCCGAGCGGGTCGAGCCCTGGCCGATCAGGCCGAACGTGGCGGTAGCCGCGCCGGACGGCGAGAAGTCGATCTCCCAGGTATCCGCGCGCACGCCGGCGATCACGTCGAAGTTCGGCACGTCCGGATAGGCGAGCTCGATGCTGTTCGACGGCAGCGGCGAGGCACCGGAGACGAAGACGTGCTCGAAGTCCGGCGTTGTGCCGGTGCTCGTCGGCGCGCCGAGCAGCAGCCGCAGCCAGTCGCCGAAGAATTCCAGATCGACCGGCACCACGGCCTGGCCCTGCACGGTGACGATATCGCGGAACGGCGGCGCGACATCGCGGTTGGGGGCGAGGCCGATCACGTCGGCGTCGACGAAGGGCTGTTCGGCGCCGAGGTCGCAGGAGATGAACGGCATCAGCCGCCAGTTGCCGCCTGGCGGAGTGCCGTAGGTGGCTTCCACCGCCATGTGCAGCTTGCTGTTCGCGCCGATGGCACGGGCCATGGTGACCTCCGATCAGGTAGCGATGTCAGGAAAGGGGGGTCTCGTCGGTGGTGAACCAGAGCGAGACCGGAACTGCGGCCATCCGCACCGATGCGGCGCCGTCGAAGTCGAGCGTGTCGAAGGACGGGCTGTCCGGCTGCGCCCATTCGACCGCACCGCCGAGCGTGCGATCGGCGGCCACGGCGTCCGCAATCGCGATCAGCAAGCCATCTAGCGCGCTAGCGCGCTCAGTGGGCGTCGCGCCGGGTGCGGCCACGGCGATCTCGGCGACGTGCCGCACTTGCCAGCGCAGGGGCGACAGGATGGCCGTCTCCTCCCCGGTCTCTCCGTCGTGCACGACGACCAGCCCGGCATCGGGCAGGCGCTGCGGGATCGTCTCCGCGCGCAGAACCTCGGGCGGCGGGTCGAGAGCGGCGAGTGCCGCGGCGATCGTAGCGTGCAGCGCGACGAGCGCGGCCTCGCGCTTGCTCATGCCGCCCTCGCCGCCAGTGCCACAATCGCAATGATCACAGCGGCCGCGACAACACCGACCGCGAAGCCGGCGCAGAATACCGTCCACAGATGCGGTGCGATCGCCACCCTGTAGGGGTCATGGGACGGCATACCGCTCACGCGCGGCGGACGCGGGCCGGTCATCGCCGCGTCGCCCCAGCCCGGTAGTGGGCGATGATGCGCTGCCTGAGCCGATACTGTGCTCGCTGTGCCGCATCGGCCAAGTTCAGCCGTTTCACGAGCCGGGCCTCCGGCAGCAGCAGAAACATCGGCACGAACCCCTGCCGCAGGAGATCGGCTTGCCATTGTGCGGCACCCGCGATGCGCGCGGTGGCCACCGCGGCAATGCCGCCGGCGATCAGTGGCGCCCGCCGTCTGCCGACACGCTCGCCACGACGAACAGGCAGACACCAGACGAACCCGCCGGGACGCTGCTTCATCGGGCGCAGGAACGCCTGCCCGCTCGCCACCATCTGCTGGGGCGTCACGCGCATGCCGCGGCCGCGGCGCCCCTGCGGTGCATTGAAGCCGGTCGGGATCGCCAGATATCGTCCAGCCTTCGCGCGGATCGTCGCGCCGCGTTCGAATGCGTCGATGATGGTCGGCGCCTTAGTCCAGACGATGCCAGCCGCGCCGAGGCTCTCGCCGGTCCGCGGGAAGACGCGCGCGCGCCACGCGCCGGCGAGGCCGCGTCCGCGTGGCCCGAACGCCGAGGCCGTCTGCGCACGCAGCTCATGCTGCGTGCGATCGGTCTCCTCCCGCACGGCGCGCGTCACGGCCCGCTCGCCGGCGCGGACCTCCTCCTCGAGGATGCGCTTGAGGGATCCGACGACAGCCGCGATCTGCATCAGCGTGGGTTCCGCAGGGCTTCGGTCAGCTTGTTCACCGCGGTCGTGATCTCGTGCATGGCCTGGATGTTCTCGCGATGGAGCCGGACGATCTGCTCGTCCTTGTGCTCCAATCGCTGTTCCATGCGGTGATGCCACCGCAGCAGCAAGGCGATGAAGGCGAGGCAGACCAGCACGATGACCGGGCTGCTCTCGACCAGCCGGCTCAGCATCGTGATATCTGCGTCAGTCACGAGCCGCATGCTGCCCGAATGCGCGCCCGCAGCTCGCCGTAGTCATCGACCAGGACGCGCAGCGCGGAGCCGGATGGCAGCGCGTCGAACTCCTCCGCCGCGCGCGCTTGCATCGCCGGCGCATACTCCGCAAGCCACCCGCACATGGAGGGGCGGACGTCAGAAGTGCCCGTCCCGCAGCCGGTCAGCAGCGCCGCCGTCGCGGCGATAGTCGCGAGCCGCTTCATCCGCCTTCTCCTGCCGCTTCTCCTCCGCACGCCGCGCGCGCAGCTCGGCGTCGCGCTTCGCATGCGCCCGGCCGCGCGCGTAGATCGCCAGCGCAGCCGCGAGCGCGGCGCCCGCTGCGGCGAGCGACGACCACGCGCGCCCCAGCAGAGCGCCGATCACGACCGTCTCGCGCGCCAGACCAGGACCGCGATCGCGGCGACGAGCACGACCGCGATCGCGGCCTGCCAGGGCAGCCGGCCGAGCGCATCAATCACCGGCTCGGCCTGCGACGCTACCGCCGCGGCACCGGCCACGGTCGCCGCGATCGTGCCCTTGCCGGTGTCCGTCGTCGCCGCCTCGGCGATCCCGGCCGGCTTCGGCCGGCGGAAGCCGGCCAGTTCGAGCCCGTCCCAGAGCTCGGGCTCCGAATAGGGCTGCCCGCCGAGCTCGAACCGGATGATGCCGGCGACCAGGCCGTGCATGATGTGCGGGGCGTGCACATCGATGCGGTCGTCCCGACGCACGCCGAGGCGCTGCGCGACCGCTACGGCATAGCTGCGTGTCGGGTTCTCGTGCGTCGGCGCCCAACGCTCGATGATCTTTGCGACCGTGTCGCAGCCGTGCCGATCGTAGTAGGCCATCAGCAGCAGGGCGAGCGCGCGGATGCCGTAGCGATGCTCCGTGAACCGGCAGAACCGGCCGTCCGTCGGCGGGTCGGCGAGCCCGAGCCAGCGGTTGTGCTCGTGATGCTCGATGTTGCCCGGATTGCGATTGCGATAGCCGCGGCTCGACTTCGGGTCGATGCTGCTCATCCGCGTGCCTCCATGGTTGCGGGATCGCCGGCCTTGCCCCAACGCGTCGCCGCCCGGGCGAGGATTGACCGCGATGATCGCGGCAGGCCGGCTTGGTATGCTCGGGCGTCCCGCGCGCCCGCCGAGTAGGCCGGGCGGAGCTCAGCCGCGCCGGCAGAACGCCGTGACGAACGCGCCGGACGCGGACCGCTCGACGTGCTGCACCGTCAGCACGTCGGCGACGATCGTGAACGTATCGCCCGGCGCGACTGCGGGCAGGTGCGCCGCGGCGATCGTCAGGATGTCGGTCGCCTGCACGATCGCCGTGTCGAACGCGCCCGCGACGCGATCCGGCGCCTGCCGGACAACGCGGACGGCGACGGGCGGCGCCGTGCCGCCCGCGCGCCAGTCCGCATCGGTGCCCATGTGCGGATCGGAGACGAGCGCCTCCGCCGCCAGGGCGAAGGCGTCCGTCAGGTCAGCGTCCCGCGCTGCAACGCCTCCGGGCGGAGGCAGATGAACAGCGGGTAGCTGTAGACCTCGATATCGACCCAGAAGTTGCGGTCGCGATCGGGGACGGTCATCGCATAGACGGGACGGCCGAGCGTGTTCGCGAAGTCGATGCTCTCCATCGGCGCGAACCCGGCCTGGAAGACGCCGGGCACGCGCGGGAAAAAGCGCACGTCCTCCGCGCCGACCTGCACCGGCGATGCGGTGTCGGTCCCGCGGTAGTTGTGGAACTCGATGCCGCCGAAGCGCAGCGTCATCCACGCGGTGCCGGCGCGGAGCTGCTGGCCCTCCTGGTAGATGAAGGTCTCGCGCACGTCGGGGTGGCGGACCAGGGCATCCCAGAAGTCGTCGCCGCACAGCCCGCCGACCGGCACATCGGCGGGCGCGCCGAGTGCGCGGGCGGTCGCGCGGACCACCTGCGCACACTTCGCCCGCACGTCGGTCGTGGACACGTCCAGATCGAACGCGACCGGCGTCGGCGCCGAGATGCCGAAGGTGGAATACCAGTCATCCAGGACCGTGGTGCCGTCGGCGTCCAGCACCACGCCCTGGATCGCGCCGAGACGGTGATGCTCCCAGGTCAGGTCCATGTCCGCCATGATGCGGCCCATGCGGCGAGTGACCTCGCCGGCGACCGTCTCGAGTTCGCTCTCGGTGCCGAAGGCGCGCATGCCCTGGACCTCGTGCGCGCCGATGCGGTCGCCCTTGGCGATCCGGTGCGTCCGCACATCCCGGATGTCGCGCGGATCGGGCTCGCGCCGGGAGACCGGCTCGCCGCGCTTGGTCGTAGGCACCAGGCGGAGCTGGTTCGTGCGCCGGTCGATCGCGACGCTGATGGTGCGCGACGGGACCGCCTCGAAGAGCCCGAGCGTGCCAAGGTAGTTCGGCACATAGGGCACGCGATCGACCGCAGCGGTCATGGAGACCAGGCCGAACGCGTCCGAGTTGAAGATGTCGATGGTGGGCATGATCGGATCTCCTTAGCGGACCACGAGGCCGCGCAGCTCAAGCTGCGCGATCGCGGCCGCCCGCTCGGGTTCGGTGATGCCGGCCGGCCAGACGAGTTCGAAGCCGGTGAGCTCGGCGTCGCGGACGACGCCGACGCCGCGCACCGCGGCGGAGGCGTTGCGCGTCACGGCATCGAACAGCACGCCCGCGGCGACCTCGGTGCCGTCCGCGCCACCGGGATCGAGCGGCGCATACTGCCCGCTGGCCGTGATGCGCCCGAGCACGGTGCCGGGCGGCACCGTGCCCGTGCCCTGCGCGACCAGGATCGGATCGCGCGAGCGGGTGCCGTTCGCCTGCGACGCGATGAACGCGCCGGCGCGCGGCCCCATGGTGAAGGTCGTGGTCATCAGAAGGCCCTCCGGGTCGCGTTGCTGACTTCGCCGCGCTCGCGGTCAGGCGCGCGGATCACGCGCGTCCACAGATCGCGGGGCGTCTCCGCCTCCGGCCCGCGCAGCGCGCTGACGTGGCGCTTGTCCGCCTCCGCTGCCTTGATGCGCAGCAGCTCCTTGCCGACCTCGGCGAGCGGCAGCTTCCGCCCGACGATCTCGGCGACGCGCTCCGGCATGCCGGCGAGCGTGCAGAGCTCGGCCACCGCCGCCGAGTAGCTTGCGGCGATGTCTTCCGCCGACGGCGCGGGCGGCGCGGCGGCGGTTTCCTGGGGCGCGGGGGGCGCCCCGACCATGTCGTCGTCCATGTTCGTGCTCCGGATGGACAGGGCGCGCGGCATCCCCCCGCGCACGGGGCTCGACGCGATCCTGCCGACCGCATCGTCGAGACTGCTCACCACCGCGGTGGCGAAGCCGATCCGCACGGCGTCCTCGCCGTGGAAGGTCGCGGCCTGCGTCGCGCGCACGGCCTCCGGCTCCATCCGCCGGCGCCGCGCGACATGATCGACGAACAGGCCATGGAGCCGATCGACCTCGCGTTGGCCTGCCCCGCGGGCCTCTTCCGAGAGCGGCACATGCGGCTGGAAGTCGAGCTTCCGCTCGCCCGCGTAGATGTAGGTCCAGCGCAGGCCGCGCATCTCGTCCGCCGCAGTCGCGTCGATATGCGCCATCACCACGCCGACCGAACCAAGTCCGCCGGTGCGCGTGACGTAGATGCGGCGCGCGGAGGACGCGAGCCAGTAGCCGGCCGAATAGGCTCCGTCGTTCGCGACCGCATCGACCGGCTTGAACCGGCTGACCTCCTCGATGCGGTCCGCGAGCGCGGCGAGCCCGGCGACCTCGCCGCCGGGCGTGTCGAGATCGAGCAGGATGCTCCGCGCAGTCGGATCGGCCGCGGCGCGGTCGAGCGCCGCTCGGATGGCCGGGTAGGACATCAGCCCGGACTCGGCGTCCATGCCACCGGTGCGCGCGACGAGCGTGCCGTGGATCGGCACGACGGCGATCCCGTTGCGCACCGCGTAGCCGGGGCTTGGCGATACGGCTGCGCCAAGCCCGCCATCGGCGCGCGGCGTGCCCACGCCCAGCGCGATACGTGCGCCGACCGCGCCGATGATCGCGTCCAGCTTCGCCGGCAGGACGAGCAGCGGCGCGCCGAACAGCCGCTGCGCGAGGCGCGGATGGTGCATCGCGAGACGCAGGCCGGGCGGCTCGTTGAGACTGCCTCCCGGTGACAAGGGGTCGGCGACGAGCGTCATCGGCTTTCCTCCTCGCGGCGATTGTCGTTTGCGGACCGTTCCTCGTCGGGATCGACCGGCGCGAGCGGCGTGCCGCCTTCGAACGCCAGCCCGAGCTCGCGCTCGCGCGCGCGGTCCGCCGCGATGCGCCGATCCACCTCCTCCGCGTCGTAGCCCTGGGCCGCGATGACGTCGGAGCGCGCCTTGAAGCCGCGCGCGACAGCGAGCGCTTCCGCCTGCATGTCCTTGAGCGGATCGACCCATTCCCACTTCGGCGGACGCCATTCCGGCGGATCGAGCATCGCCCATTCGGCCGGATCGAGGTCGAGTGCGCCGCTCATGCGCGCCGCCGCAAGCCAGGCGCGCCAGACCGGCCGGCACATCTGGAAGACCAGCACGCCGTGCTGGAACGCCTCGATGCGGCGCCGGATCTCGACCATCGCGGCGCGCGTGTTCGAGTAGTTCGCGCGCACCATGTCGCCCGACATGGCGTAGTAGGGCAGGCCGAGCGCCGCGGCGATCGCGAGCAAGCTGCGATACTGGAACGCCTCGAAGCTCTGCCCCACGTCCGCCGGGCTTGCGAAGCGGATATCCTCGCCCGGCGCGAGCATCTGCATCGTGCCCGGCTGAAGCCCGGCGAGCGCGATGCCCTGCTCGTCCGCCGGTCCCTCGCCCATGAACGCCGGCTCCATCGCCGGCCGCGTGACGAAGGCGGAGAACATCGCCGCGGTCTTCTTCCGCTCAAGCTCGGCGTCGTCGTACTGGTCGAGCAGGAACAGCCGCACCATCGCCGGGGCGAAGCGCGAAAGCCCCCTGATCTGCTGCCCTTCGACCGGATCGACGATGTGCAGCACCTCGTTCGCCGGCACCCGGACCTTCTCCTGGGGCGACGCGACCGGCGACAGGTCGTTCGGGTGGCGCCGCCAGAACCAGTAGGCGCGGCGGCGCCCGATCGGATCGAACTCGATACCGGCGCGGATCATGGCGCCGCCGCCGAGCGCGCGGTTCTCGTCCGCCGGCAGCATCTCGGTCGGCAGGAGCTCAAGCTGCATCGGCACCGCGAGCCCGTCCTCGGGCCGGCGCGGGCGGAGGCGGATGAAGCACTCGCCCGCGATGAAGAGCTCGCGCGCGACACGCCGCTGCAAGCCGTAGAGATCGGTCCCCTGCTCGGCGTCCGCGTCGTCCGTCCACCGCTCCCAGAGCGCCATGGCGGCGGAGCGCGTCTCCGGACGGATGCCGCCGCGCAGGGCCGGCACGATGCCGGCGCCCACCGCGTTCGCGGCGAAGCACTCGACCGCGTTCGCGGCATACGGGTTGTTGCGCACGAGCCAGCGGGCGCGCGCCAGCACGGTCGGCCCCGCCTGCTGAAGCAGCACGTTGATGTGCTGCCGCGCCGGGAGGAACGCGCGCAGGCGGCGCGACGCGGCGCCGGCTTCGAGCCCGGGCGGCGGCAACGCGGGCGCGCCGGAGATCAGGCCCAGCGCGGCGCCGAAGCGGCGGATCAGGCTCACAGGCCCTTGTCCGCCCAGATGCGGATCTGGCGCACGGGCGGCCGGCCTTCGAGCGCGGCGATCTCCCCGTCGAGCGCCGCGATCGCCGCGGCGAGCTCCGCGTCGCTGCGGAACGCCACGCTCCGGTCGCCGTCGCGCACGGAGGCGGTGCCGGCGGCGCGCATTCTGAGGAGCTTCTCGCGCTGCGCGATCAGGTCGGACAGTGTCGGCATGTCAGGACATCCACGGCGAGAGGATGACGCGCCGCATCGGCCGCGCAGCCTGCGGCTGCGCGCGCTCGGCCGGCGTCGGCGGAGTCGGCGCATCGGCAGGGCGGTCGGCGGTGGAGGCGGCGCGCGCCTCGTGCACATCCCAGAAGCGGTGCCCGCGCGCGTCCGCGCCGAGCAGCCAGAGCGCCGCGCGCGCGAGCACCGCGCTGTCGAGCGCCTCGTTGCGCTCGCGGAGCTTCGCCCATTCCTGCCGCGCGAAGCCGCGCCTGTCGCGCACGGTGCGCAATTCCTCCGCGACGAGCTGCCGCACCCATTCGGCGTCGATGCCCGCGGGAAGGTGCACCCAGCCGTCCGGGAAGCCGTCACCGTCGCGCGCGAGCCAGAGCCGGCGGTACAGCTCGGCCTTCCAGGTGGCGGTCGCGACGGTCCACAGCCGGAGGAGGCCGTTGAACACCTTGGTCGGCCCGCGCACCGGCTCGGTGCGGTTCCAGCCGTCCACGCCCTTTGTCGGCACGATCAGCCCCGGCCGGCGCAGGCGCACGAGATGCCGATAGACGGCTGTCGTATCGCGCCCGCCGGTATCGACGCAGGCGAGCGCGATGCGCCGATGCCGGTCGTGCTCGTCTGGCCAGTCGCGTTCCAGCACGGCCGCGAGACGATCCCAGACCTCCGCATCGCGCGGGTTGCCGGCGAGAACGACGTGATCGACAAGCCACGATGTGAAGCCGCGCGCCCAGGCCCACACATCGCACTCGATGCGGTCGTCCTGCACGTCCACGCCGGCCGTCAGCACGACCGCGCCCTCCGGCACGATGCCGAGCGGGTAGGGCTCGCGCCGCTCGATCAGCCGCTGCCAGTCGGGCGCGTCGCCGCGCTCCTGCCATGTCTCGCCGAGCACCGTGTTCCTGAACGCGCGGATGGCCTCGATGCTGCCCTGCGCCTCCTCCCATTGCCGCGCGATCTCGGCCCAGGAGAGCCAGCCGTAGGGCGAATAGAGCGCGGAGAGATGGAACCCGACCGCGCGCGGATCAGCGGAGATGGCCTCCGGAACCCACGTGCCGGCCGCGAGCAGCGCGTCCTTGTGCCGCTCCTCGATCGGGCGTTCGCAGGTCTCGCAGAGATAGGCCGCGCTCTCCGGCGCGCCGCGCTCCCAGCGCAGCCGCTCGAACCGCAGCGCCTGCCGGTGGCCGCAATGCGGGCAGGGCACGTGATGGCGGCGCCGGTCGGTGAGCAGGAACTCGCGCTCGATGCGCGAGCGTCCGGCAACCGTCGGCGTCGAGACGATCAGGATTTTCCGCCGCCACGCGAAGGTGCGGGTGCGCGCGACCGCGAGCGCGACCGGATCGCCCTCGTCGTCGGCGGACGGCGGATAGGCGTCCACCTCGTCCAGGAACAGATAGCGCGCCGGCATCGAGCGCAGGCCGACCGCGCTGTTCGCGCCGGTCATCACCAGCGTCCCGCCGGGGAACTCCTTCTCAAGCTGGCGGTTGCCGGCGTCGCGCGAGCGCGCGGGCGCGACCCGCTCGCGCAGCGCCGCCGTCTCTTCGATCAGCGGGTCGATGCGCTGCCGCGAGAACCGCTTGGCGAGCTCGGTCGTCGGCTGCACGGCCAGGAACGGGCCTGGCGCGTGGTGGATGACGTAGCCGATCCAGTTGTTGCCGCACTCGGTCCCGCCGACCTGCGCGCCCTTCATGAGCACGACCTTCTGCGCCGGATGCGACGGCGAGAGCGCGTCCATGATCTCGCGCAGATACGGCGTGCGCGCGGTGCGCCACGGCCCGGCTTCCGACGAGGCGCGCAGGCCGAGCACGCGATGCGCGTCCGCCCATTCCGAGACGGCGAGCTCCGGGTCCGGCGCGAGCGCGTCGCGCAGGATGCCGGCGAGCCAGTCCTCGTCAGCGATCTGCATCGAGCCGCGGCATCGGATCGCGCGCCAGATCCTGAAGGTGCCGGCGCACTTCTGCGGCGAGCGCGGCTTCGACCGCGTGCGGATCAGCCCCGAGCCGCGCGGCGATCTGCGCGGCCACGCGCGGCGGCCAGTTCGCCCAGGCGTCGCGCATGCGCCGGGCGAAATCGAAGACCGCGCGCTCGACCTTCGCCCGCTCGACGAGCTCGCCGCGCCGCGCTTCGAGGTCGATCTTCTGGCGCTGCGTCTTGAGCGCGAGGCTCGCGCGCTGAAGATCGACGATGGTCGGGCCGGTGCGCGGCGCCGGCGCGTCGCTCTCATGCGGCTCCGGCGGCGCGGGCGCAGGCGCGGCGGCTGGCGCCGATGGCTCCGCGAGCGGTGCGGGACGCGGCTGCGCAGCGTTCCGGCGCCAGTCCCGCAGCGCCTCGTCCGCGTCGATGAGGCCGTCCGCGCGCCTGCGGATGCGCCCTTTGGCGATCGCCTTGCGCACAGCCGTGTCCGACACGCCGAGCATCCGGGCGAGAGCCGCTTGCGAGACGGGACCGCTCACGGACTGCTCAGAGAGCATGCGGGCTCCGCTGTCTCAGCAAGTCCTCCGACGGCGCCTCCGGCGCTCTGTCTCCGCACCGCGGCTATCCGCCGCGCAGCAGGAGACCGACCATGAAGCTTTCCGACACCCAGCTTGTGATCCTTCAGAGGGGGGCAGACGACGCCCTGGGCCTCTGCCGCGCGGACGCGAAGCTGCCCCAGGCGCCGCGGATCGCGATCGCGAAGAAGCTGCTCGCGGCCGGCTTGGTTGAGGCGGAGCCGTGGCGGCCGTTCGAGGCGCCCGAGCGCCGCTTCGGCGACCACGTCCTCCGGATTACCGATGCCGGGCTCCGCGCGATCGGCATCGAGCCGCCGGAGGAGGAGCCGATCCCGCCCCACGACAGCGAGGAGGAGCGGGCGATGCAGCGCGCCGCGATCGTCGAGCGGGACATCGAGGCGGCGGAGGAAACGGCCGCAGCCGAGGCGGTGGCGAACGCGCCCCGGGCCGCCGATCCGGCAACCGACGGCATTCTGGCGGCGCGGGCAGAGGCCAAGGCACGAGCCGAGCATCGCGCCGGCCGCGGCTTCTGGCGCGCGGCGGAGGAGGCGGCTTCGCGCGGCGAGCTTCCACCCGCGCCGGACTTCTCCGCGCCGACCCACGCGCCCTACCGGAAGAAGCTCGAGAAGCTCCTCGCGCTTGCCCAGGCCGGCGACGCGGCCGGGCTGCGGGCGGTGGCGATCAACCCGACCAGCACCAGCCCGAAGACGCTGATCCGGTGGCGCGACCTCGCGCTGCGCGCCATCGAAGCGCGGACCTTCAAGAAGGCGGGCCGATGAGGCCCGCC
>NZ_JBHYDW010000098.1:12095-16821 GCF_051860475.1 Elioraea sp.
GGGGGGGGGCCCCCCCCCCCCCCCCCCCCCCCCCCGGTCCGCGGTGGGGGGGGGCGCGGGCCGGGGGGCCGCCCCCCCCGCCCGCGCCCCCCTCCGGCGCGGGGGGCCCCCCCCCCCCCCCGACCCGCCCTCCCTATGGCGCGTCGAGCGGCGCAGCGGCCGCCGTCTGGAACGTCGGCAGACGATCCACACGGGCCAGGAGTCGGAGGCACGCGCCATCTATGAGCAGACCCGCGCGGCGCTGCGCCACGGCGAGGTCCGTCTGCTTGCGCCTGATGGGTCGCTCGCGGCGCGCGCATGGGGGTCGCGCAGCGGCCGCACGCGCTATTAGCCCGCCCGGCTCTCTGAGCATCCCGGCATGGTGACAGAGCAGAACGGTCCGCCCGCGAGATGAGTCTGACTGCGGCCATCGCAACCGCCACCCAGGAGGCAACGATGACCACCCGCACCGACGCCCGCATCGCCTGCCGGCACTTCCGCCGGACCCTGACCACCCGCCTGCGCAGCCCCCGCGCGATGCACTTCATCGACGGCCGGCCGGTGCCGGCCGCGACCTTCGCGTCCGAGATCGCCAGGGCACGCGGGATCGACGCCGCGGTGGCCGACCTCACGCGCTTCGGAAGCCTCGCCGAGCTCTGCGACGAGGCGCAGGTGACCGGCTACCGCCCGACGCTCCGCGCCGATCTCGACCCGCGCTTCGCGGCCATCGCCGACGCCTTCGACGCCGAGATGGCGCGCCGCGGCCGGCAGGAACGGGCCTTCCGCGGCTAGCCGCCGCGGCGCCCGGCCCAGCCCCGACCGGCGCGAGCCGGCGGGGCCTGCGGCGGTGAGAGCCGGACGGTCCGGCTCCGCACCGCAGGAGAGGACAATGCCACGCACCCGACGCCTGATCGCGGCGACGCCCCGCCGCCCTGGGCCGGCCGAATGGAGCGCGGAGCAGATCGCCCGCGCCGCCTATTTCACCGTCGCGCGCTTCCGCGGCCGCGGCGCCTACGACACCCGCCGCTTCGCCACCCTGGCCGAGGCGCGCGCCGAAGCGGCCGGCGACCGGCGCGCGATGGTCTACGCCGTCACCCCCGAGGGCATCACCGTGCACGTCGAGAACGGAGGTTGCCTCCCCGAAGGGTTCGGCCCGAAGGCTGGGCCGGGCACCGGCCATAACGGAGGCGCGCGATGATCGTCCGCATCGCCGTCCGCGCGGGCGAGGGGCACAAGCTGCCCGCCTGCCGCACCCCCGCCGAACTCGCCAAGGCCCTGCGCAATCT
Organism: Elioraea sp.; assembly: GCF_051860475.1. NCBI lineage: Bacteria > Pseudomonadati > Pseudomonadota > Alphaproteobacteria > Acetobacterales > Elioraeaceae > Elioraea > Elioraea sp. Next base: position 13,361 of record NZ_JBHYDW010000098.1, read on the forward strand.
GGCGGACGAGATCATGCAGGATGAGCTCGCGGCCAAGAACGCCTTCCATCCCGTGCATTGGCCGAGGATCGTCAAGAACGCCGAGGGCGGCTGGGCCGGACATGCGTGGCTTTCGACGGCAGGTGCCGACGCGGCGCCGAATGCACCCGACGCCGGGCAGGAGGGCACGCCATGAGCCGCGCCGCCCCGACGCCCGGGCCGTGGCGCGCGCAGGCCGGCCTCGTTATCGCGGACGCTCCCGGGCCGCACGTGGTCGCGCAGACCTATTCGCCGGGAGGCCTCGCGCGCTGGCCGCACGATCCGGCCGAGCGCGACGCCAACACGCGTCTGATCGCGGCCGCGCCCGACATGCTCCGCGAGATTGTCGAGACGGCCGGCATGGACCTCGAACGCGTCGAAGCGATGGATGCGGCCTCTCTGCGCGCCCTTCTTGCCGGCATGGTCCGGCGCGCGCGATCCCTGCGCGCGAAGGCAGCCCTCTGACGATGCTCTCTGAGCGGTCGCGGACTGCTCAGAGAGCATCTCCCCCGAGCCGCGATCCATGGCTCTCAGCGCGCAGCGCAACCCCAACACAGGAGACCGCGATGCGCGCCACCATCATCAACAACCCCGCCCTCAAGGGCAAGCGGGCCAGCAAGGCCACCTTCTACGGCCCATTCAAGCGATTCGCCTTGTATCCGATCCACACGCGGTTTGATGCCGTGGCATGGGTGGTCTCGGATGCCGAGACCGTAGACACCGACGGCTTGCCCGAGATCGCGATCTTTGATCGCGAGCAGGAGGCGATCGCCCACGCCGAACGCCGCGCGGCGGAGGCGGAAGACGCGGCCTCCGCGGCCGAGGCGCCCTAGGGACGGGCATGCTCTCCGAGCGGGCGGCGCATTGTGAGAGAGCAACTCACATGCGCTGCTCTCTCTGGCTCTGTGTCGCCACCGCAACCGATGGAGCGACCCATGACCGAAGCGCAGAAGATGGCCGAGAGGATCAACGAGCACCGCCGCAATGGCGGGCGCGTCTGGGCCGTCACCGCGTGGCGGGCCGCGGAGGTCGGCGAGGCCTTCGCCGAGGGCGAAAGCCTCTTCATCCGTGCGGGCCGGCACCGCCGCCCTCTCTGCGTCCTGCCGGCCGTCACCGCAGACCTGCGCCGCAACTTCGACGGCGCCTTCCGCTTCCGCTAGGCTTCGATCAGGAGCACGCCGCCATGCCAGCCGAGACCCCCTTCCCCTGGGAGCATCGCCTCGCCAGCCTGCCGCCGGCAATCGGCGGCTGGACGGTCGAGATCTGGAACCCGATGACGCGCGCGTGGCAGCGCGGCCCGAACGCGCCGCACTGGCCGGCCGAATACGAGGACGCGGCGCGCGAATGGGTGCGCATCGAGAACGAGGCCCAGGGCGAACGCAACCGCGCCGCCGGCATCACGGCCTAGCCGGCCCCGCGACGTTCCAGAACAGCACACGGCCCGGGCCGCGCCGCGCGCGGCAGAGTTCCCACGCCTTCGCGTCGTAGTGCGGATCGGCCGGGAACGGCGCGGCCGCCTTGCACGGCCGGCCGAACGGCAGCGGATGCACGACGATCTCCGCTCCGGCCACGTCCGCCGGCTTCAGCGCCCGCCCGATCTGGACCGCGACCCGCCGCGCCCGCGGCCATGCCGCGGCCAGTGCCCGCATGAGCACGCCCGAGCCGGCTGCACACCACACCTCTTCCGGCTCCTCGCCGGTCGCGCTTGCCGCCTCGGCGATGGCCGCGACGGCGCCCGGCATGTCCATGCCGAACGGCGCCAGCAGTGCGCCGGTCCGCGCCGCGTAGCCGCGTGCCCAGGACTGGACCACGCCTAGGTAGCCGGGCGAGACCTCCTCGATGCGCGCGCCGAGCCGCGCCGCCTCGCGCGTGCGCGGATGCCGCTCGGCGCGCCGCGCGACGAAGATAGTCGCCCGCTTGCCGAGCGCCGCGGCGACATGCGCCAGCGCGGTCTGCGCGCCGCCCTCCGCCGGCGAGGCGTAGACCACCTCGTCCGCCGCCGCGAACAGCGCCGGCAGGAAGCGCGCCTTCGTCCCGCCCGGGAACAGGTCGTCGCGCACCACGCGGGTGCCTTCGTGCGTCTCGACCACTGGCGCGATCATGCGGGGCTCCCGTCGTCGGTCGCGCCCTGCGCCTCGTCCTCGGTGTCATTCTCCGGTTCGGCGTCGTCCGGCGCGAGCTCGCCGAACTCGCATTCGCCGCACGCCTCTGTCGCGCGCACCGGATCGCCCTTGCAGAAGACCAGCACCTGCTGGTGTGTCTTGCCGATCTTCCGGCTCGCCGCGAAGGCGCGGCCGGCGCGCACGGGCAGCGAGCCCACCGCGGTGACCAGGATCAGCTCGTTGTAGAGCCGTGCGCCCGCGCGCTCGAACGCGTCGATCGTGTGCCAGGGGAAGCCGCGATAGAACCCGTCCGGCCCACGCACATCGCCGACGACGAAGGCCGCAAAGCGGTCCTCGCGCAGCAGCATGAGCGTGTTCGCGATGATGCGCGCATACCGGTCGCGGAATTCCGGATAGGGCATCGTCGAGAGGTCGCGCGGATCGTCGCTGTAGCGTTCCAGGTCCGCATAGGGCGGGCATGAGAAGGCGAAGTCCGCCTCGATGCCGGCCGCGAGCTCGCGCACGTGCAGGCTGTCGCCTTCGATCCAGGCCGGGATCGGCTCGCCGCAGAGCGCCTTGCCCTGAGCGCGGTTCGCTTCGACCTGCTCCGGGCGGAGGTCGATGCCGACGTAGCGCCGGCCGAGGCGCGACGCGACGATGCCGCGCGCCGAGCCGCCGGCGAAGGGATCGAGCACCAGGCCTCCGGGCGGGCAGAACCAGCGGTAGGCGAGCTCGCAGAGCACCGGATCGAAGATCGACGTGCCGGAACCCGCATCGAGGATCTGGCGCGAGACCGGATCGAGCGTCTCCGGATCGCGCTCGCCGCGCACGAAGGTGAGGTTGTTCATCCGCACGCCATGACGCTGCCGGGTGGGTCTGCATAGCTGCCGTCGCCGCGCGCGGCCTTCCACGCGGACCGCGGGCTACCCGACGCGCCGCCCGGCGCTGCCGCCCGTGCCGCCTGCATCGCCGCGCGCTTCTCCGGATCGGGCTCGATCAGCGTGTCGGACAAGCGCAGCAGATTGCCACCCCGCCCGAGCTCGCTCCGGATGCCGAGCGCAATCCACGCGCGCTTGCGCTCCTGCCACCATCCTTCGCGGGCATTGAGCACCGAGAACGGCGGCACGCCGAAGCGCGCGGCCAATGTCCCGCGCGCGGGCGCGGGCGCGCCGGCCGCATCCTCGGATGCGCCGTCGCGCCGGTCGTCGCCGGCGTCGGTGCCGTCCATCTCGGCGACCATGCCGGCCGCCTGGGAGATGATCGCATCGATCTCGCCGGCCTCGAATCCCGTCAGCGCCAGATCGAGCCCCAGCGCGCCGAGCGCTTCGAACTCCTCCGCGA
>NZ_JBHYDW010000099.1:0-16817 GCF_051860475.1 Elioraea sp.
CTGCGCGGCGGTGAAGCGTCGGGCCGAGCAGCATCTTGCAGATGTGCGCGCCCGCATCGCCGATCTTGCGCGGATCGAGGCCGTGCTCGCCGGCACGGTGGCGCGCTGTTCCGGCGATGACGTGCCGCACTGTCCACTGATCGAGACGCTGAGCGGCGAGGCCCTGCCGGCGCCCTGACGGCACAGGTCGGATCGAGCGGCAAAGGCACGTGGTCGGAACGTCTCGTTGGCCATTGAGGGCCAATCGCCCCCTCACAGGTCCAGCACAAGTCGATCGCTGTTCGACCGTGAGACGCAGACGGTCATGAACGCGCCGGCCGCGCGTTCCGCCTCCGTCAGATACGTGTCGCGATGATCCGGCTCGCCCGCCACGACGCGCGCCAGGCAGGCGCCGCACGCGCCGCGCCGGCAGTCGAAGCTCGGCAGCACGCCGACGGCGAAGAGGCGATCGAGGATGTTCTCCCCCGGCGCGACCGTGATGGAGATGCGCGACTGCGCGAGGTCGACCGTGAAGCCGCGCTCTGCCACGCCGGGTGCCGCGCCGAAGGTCCACGAGCCGATCGCGGCGGGAATGTCGAGCCGCGCGCCCGCCGAGCCGAGCCAGGTCGTCAGCCGCGACCCGGCGATGGTGCGCATCTCCTCGCGGAAGGCCATGCGCGCGGGCGAGCGCGCGGCGTAGTGGACGGCAAACTCGGCGCCGCGCGCGGCGAGGTCGCGCACCATGGCGAGGATCGGCGTGATGCCGATGCCGCCCGCGAGCAGCACGTGTTCCGCCGCCTCCGCCAGCGGAAAGTCGTTGCGCGGCGCCTCCACCCGCAGCCGCGCGCCGGGCGCCTGCGCATGCAGCCAGGCGGAGACGCCATGCTCGCCCTGTCGCAGCACGGCGACCGTGTAGGCCGCGCGATCCGCCGGGTCGCCCACCAGGGAGTAGGCGCGCGCGGCTGGCGTGCCGTTTATGCGCCGGCCGTGCAGCACGACATGCGCGCCGGAGGTGAAGGGCGGCAGCGGTGCCCCGTCCGCCTGCACGAGGCGGAAGGCGTGGACATCCTCCGCCACCGGTGTGGCGGTCGCGACGACCAGGTCGAGCGTCGCGGTCATGGCATGGCCTCGGCCCGCAGTGCGGCGAGTGCTGCTTCCAGTTCCGCGATCCGCGTCTGCAACGGCGCGATGGCGTTGCCCATGTCCTCAGCGGTGAAGCGCGGCGCGATATGCTGCGGGCAGTTCCAGTCGAAGCCCTTGACCGCGATCAGCAGCCCACGCTCGACCCGGGCGCGGTAGTCGGGCAGGTCGAGCCGCGCGAGCAGCGCCGGGTTCTCGCCCGGCCCGAGCAGGCGCGCCCGGCCGAGGATCTTGAGCCGCCGCTGGCGCGCATAGTCCATCAGGATCAGCGCGACGCGGTCGTTCCGCTCCAGATTGCCGACGCTGACATACTGCCGGTTGCCGCGGAAATCCGCGAAGCCGATGGTCTGCTCGTCCAGCACGCGCAGGAAGCCGGGCGGGCCGCCGCGGTGCTGCACATAGGGCCAGCCCGTCTCCGACACGCTCGCGATGTAGACGCTGTCGCGCGCGGCGATGAAACCGGCCTCGGCAGGGCCGAGGCGGTCGTGATGTGCCTCGCCCGCCTCGAAGGCCAGGTAGTTGGCGCGGCTGCCGTGCGCCTCCTGCACGGCCTTGACCGTGGGGGTGAAGGCGATCTCGGCGAAGCGGTGTCCCATCGGGGTTCTCGCTGTCCGCCCGGCCGCGTGGTGCGGCCGGGCATGCGGGTGGTGGGGCGTCAGGCGGCGCGGCGCAGCGCGACCTTCGGGAAGTCGATGTCGACCTGGGTCGCCTTGCCGAGGATGTTGGTCAGCACGTTGAGGCCGACATTGACGATGATCTCGACGATCTCGCCGTCCGAGTAGCCGGCGGCCCGCACGGCCTCGACCTCGGCCGCCGTCACCTCGCCGTCATGCGCGGCGAGCGCCCTGGCGAAGGCGACCGCCGCGGCGGCTTTGGCGTCGCTGGAGGTGCCGGCGCGCGCGGCGTCGATCTCGGCAGTGTCGAGGCCGACCTTGCGGCCGATCGCGGCATGCGCGGAGACGCAGTACTGGCAGGCGTTCTCCTCGGCCACCGCGAGCGCGATGCGCTCGCGCATCCTGGCGTCCAACGCACCGTCGCCGGCGCCGCCATAGAGGCCGAGGAAGCCCTTCAGCGCGGGGACGGAGTTCGCGAGCACGCGGATGAAGTTCGGGGTGGCGCCAAGCTGGGCCTGGACAGCATCAAGCAGCGCCTTGGCCTCGCCGGTGGCGTTGGCGGGGTTGATCATCTGAATGCGGGACATCGGGGTGTTCTCCTGTCTGGGCGCCTGGCCTTCTCGCCGGACGGCCGACAGTGTCGCGTATCGATCGATGACAGAATGCCCGTCGTGTGGAATAGATTCTTCCAATTCTCGGAAGAATACCATGGACCGCCTGCGCCTGATCGAGGTGTTCATCGCCGTGAACGAGGCGGGCAGCTTTGCGGCCGCCGCGGCGCGGCTGCGCATCTCGCCGCCCGCCGTCACGCGTGCTGTCTCCGCGCTCGAGGACCGGCTCGGTGTGCGCCTGCTGAACCGCACCACGCGCAGCCTGAGCCTGACCGAGGCCGGCTCGCGCTACATCGAGAGCGCGCGGCGTCTTGTCACGGAATTCGAGACGGCGGAGCGGGCGGCGGGCGGTGAGGCGGCGACGCCCACGGGGCATCTGACCGTGGCCGCCTCGGTCACCTTCGGGCGCATGCACGTGGCGCCGGTGCTGGCAGAGTTCCTGCGTGCCGAGCCGCGCGTCACCGCCTCGCTGCTGATGGCCGACCGTGTCGTGAACCTGGTCGAGGAAGGCGTCGACGTGGCAGTGCGCATTGCCGCGCTGCCGGAGTCCTCGCTGGTCGCACGCCGCATCGGTGAGACACGGCGGTTGCTCGTCGCGAGCCCCGGCTACATCGCACGCCGTGGCGCGCCAGCGCGGCCCGAGGCGCTGCGGCTGCACGACATCATTGCCTTCACCGGCCTGATGCCCGCGCGCGAATGGCGCCATCTGGGCGAGGACGGCCGGGCGGACACGGTCGCGCTCGCGCCGCGCCTGGAGATGAACGATGCTGCCGCCGCGCTCGCGGCCGCCGAGCGGGGCGACGGGATCACGGTCGCGCTCTGCTACATGGCTGCGCCGCTGCTGGCCGATGGCCGTCTCGTCGTGGTGCTGGAGGGCTTCACGCCGCCGGCCGTGCCGATCCAGCTTGTCTATCCGCAGGCGCGGCTGCTGGCATCGAAGATCCGCGCCTTCATCGACTTCGCCGCGCCACGGCTGAAGGCGCGGCTCGGCGCAACCCCGGTCTGATACCCGGCTGCCAAAGGCTTGACCTATGGCAGCAGGGCATCGCGCGTGGGGCTGGTGGGGCGGCCACGCGCGCAACAACCCCTCATACCGGCCTGCCGAGGGTGAAACCTTCGGCAGGCCGGCATGAGGCATGGTCCGGGCCGTCAGAGCGGTGTCCTGCCAGGACGCCGCGCCCCTTCGCGGCTTGCGCCTGGGACCCAGGCGACGCTGATCCTGGCGCCCGGCATGACGGTAGCGCCGGTGAAGCGCGCGGGATCTCGCATGTTCCAGACATCCTACGCCGTCCCCATCTCCCGCATCGACGAGTCCTGAGCCGACAGTATGGCAGCGGGCGGATCGGGTGACTGGTGATGCGCGGTCAGACGGCGTCGGGTTCGAAGTAGTCGAAGTCGAGCTTCTTGATCTCCACGGTGCGTTCCGTGCGGACGCCGACGTTGTGGCGAATCATCAAGCCCGCGAGCCTGTCGCCGTCGATCAGCACGATCCGCATCGAGGGGATCGTCCTGGCAGCAGTCTCCGCTTGGTTGCTGAAGCGACTCGTCGTGATCAGCACGCCCTTGCTCGCGCCGCGCATCTGCAACGCGCCGATGAAGTTCTGGATCACCGGAGCGCCGACCGCCTGCTCGCCGTACCGCTTGGCCTGGACGTAGATGCGGTCAAGGCCCAAGCGGTCCTCGTCGATCACACCGTCGATCCCGCCGTCACCCGAGCCGCCGGTTGCCTCGGCCATGCCGCCGCTGCCAGCACCATAGCCGAGCGCCTTGAGCACATCGATCACCACCCGCTCGAAGAATCTCGGGTCGGACAATTTGAGGCGCACGAGCAAGTCCTCGCGCAGCGTCACATCCAACTCGGCCGCAGCAAGGTCGATCCGCTCATCGGCCGTCGCGATCGAACGCTCACCGTTGAGCATCGGCAAAGCCCCCTGTTCGGTCGGTGCCTTGGCTTCAGCTCGGCTCCGTTCCTTGAACGCGACGAACTCCGGGTAACGCGAGAGAGCGGTGTTGTCGATGTGCGAAGGATTCTCTGCCAGGAGCGCCCTGCCCCGGGCGGTCAGCTCCACGACGCCGCGGCGAGGTTGTGACACGAGCCCTGCCTGCTTGAGGTAGGTCTTTGCCCAGCCGGCACGGCTATGGATGACCGTTACCCCTTTGCCGCTCGGCAGCTGCCGAGCGCGCTCCTCCGCGGTCAGGGCGTATTGGTCGGAGAGGCGGCTTGAGATGTCGCGGATTGCAAGCGGCCCCGGCTCGATGAGCCGCAGCAACGGCAACATCAATGTCTCGTAGTCAGGGATCGCCATATCGACATTCCCGGCTTGCGCGGGAATGTTCCGCGGTGACGCAAGATGCGTCAACAGGCCGGACGGAACGTCCGGCCTGCTCCCTACTCCACCGCCTCCGGCGCCTTCTCCTCGTCGCCCTCGCCGGCGTCGCCCTCGGGCTTCGGCAGCGCGGCCACCGGCACCTCGATATAGGTGAAGGTCAGCGTCTTCGTCCCTTCCTCGACGCCGACGCGCACCGCGCCCCCCTTGGCGAGCCTGCCGAACAGCAGTTCCTCGGCGAGCGGCTTCTTGATGTGCTCCTGGATCACGCGGGCGAGCGGACGCGCTCCATAGAGCGGATCGTAGCCCTTCTCGGCCAGCCAGTGCCGCGCCGCATCCGTCAGCTCGATGGTGACATTGCGGTCGGCCAACTGCGCCTCGAGCTGCATCACGAACTTGTCCACCACCCGGCCGACGATCTCCGGCGTCAGCCCTGAGAAGGCGATCACCGCATCGAGACGGTTGCGGAACTCGGGCGTGAACAGGCGCTTGATCGCGTCCTCGTCCTCGCCCACACGCATCACACGCTCGAAGCCGATCACGGGCTTGGCCATGTCGGAGGCGCCCGCATTCGTCGTCATGATCAGGATGACGTTGCGGAAATCGACCTGCTTGCCGTTGTGGTCGGTCAGCTTGCCGTGGTCCATCACCTGCAACAGGATGTTGAACAGGTCCGGGTGCGCCTTCTCGATCTCGTCGAGCAGCAGCACGCAATGCGGGTTCTGGTCGATCGCGTCCGTCAGCAACCCGCCCTGATCGAAGCCGACATACCCCGGCGGCGCACCGATCAGGCGGCTGACGCTGTGCCGCTCCATGTACTCCGACATGTCGAAGCGCGTCAGCGCAATGCCCATGGTCTTGGCGAGCTGCTTCGCGACCTCGGTCTTGCCCACGCCGGTGGGGCCGGAGAACAGATAGCACCCGATCGGCTTCTCGCCGTCGCGCAAGCCCGCGCGCGCGAGCTTGATCGCGGCGGCCAGCGCCTCGATCGCGACGTCCTGGCCGAACACCATCGCCCTGAGGTCGCGCTCCAGGTTCTTCAGCGTCTCCTTGTCGTCGGTGCTGACGGACTTCGGTGGGATGCGCGCGATCTTGGCGACGATCTCCTCGACATCCTTCACCGTCACGGTCTTGCGCCGCCTGTTCTCGGGCAGCAGCATGCGCGAGGCGCCGACCTCGTCGATCACGTCGATCGCCTTGTCGGGCAGCTTGCGGTCGTGGATGTAGCGCGCCGAGAGCTCGACCGCGGCCTTGATCGCGTCATCGGTGTAGCGGACGCGGTGGTGCTTCTCGTAGTTGGTCTTGAGACCCTTCAGGATCCTGATCGAGTCGTCGAGCGTGGGCTCGGCCACGTCGATCTTCTGGAACCGGCGCACCAGCGCGCGGTCCTTCTCGAAGTAGTTGCGATACTCCTTGTAGGTGGTCGAGCCGATGCAGCGCAGCGTGCCGGAGGCGAGCGCGGGCTTGAGCAGGTTCGAGGCATCCATCGCCCCGCCCGAGGTGGCGCCCGCGCCGATCACGGTGTGGATCTCGTCGATGAACAGGATCGCGCCCTGCTGCGCCTCGAGCTCGGAGACGACCGCCTTCAGCCGCTCCTCGAAGTCGCCGCGGTAGCGCGTGCCGGCGAGCAGCGCCCCCATGTCGAGCGCGTAGATGGTGCAGCGCGCCAGCACCTCGGGCACGTCGCCCTCGACGATGCGCTTGGCGAGCCCCTCGGCGATCGCGGTCTTGCCGACGCCCGGATCGCCGACATAGAGCGGGTTGTTCTTGGTGCGCCGGCAGAGGATCTGGATGGTGCGCTCGACCTCCAGCTCGCGGCCGATCAGCGGGTCGATCTTGCCCTGCGCGGCCTTGCGGTTGAGGTTGATGCAGTAGTTCGCCAACGCCTCCTGGCCGCGGCGGGACTGCTTCTCCTCGCGGGCCCCCTCGCCCTCCTCGCCGCCCTGCGGGCTGCCCTGGACCGGGCGCTTCTCGGCCCGGCCCGGCACCTTGGCGATGCCGTGGCTGATGTAGTTCACGGCATCCAGCCGGCTCATGTCCTGCTGCTGGAGGAAGTAGACGGCGTGGCTCTCGCGCTCGCTGAACAGGGCCACCAGCACGTTGGCGCCGGTGACCTCGTCCCGTCCGGAGGACTGGACGTGGATGGCGGCGCGCTGGACCACGCGCTGGAACCCGGCGGTGGGCTTCGGATCGCCCGCCCGGTCGGTCACCAGCCCGGCGAGGTCCTTGTCGACGAACTCGGTGAGCTCGCGGCGGAGTTTCTCGACGTCCACCGCGCAGGCCTTGAGCACCCCGGCGGCGTCGCTGTCCTCCGCCAGGCTGAGCAGGAGATGCTCGAGCGTCGCGTATTCGTGCCGACGCTCGGACGCCAGCCCCAGGGCACGGTGCAGCGTCTGCTCAAGGTTGCGGGACAGCATTCGTCCACCCTCCTTCGGCGGGTCCCGCCTCCGGCCGATGCGGCCGTCGGCTGCCAACCCGCGCTGCGGCATCATGCCGCATCATGAGTAAGGAAATGGTATGACTTCTCTCACCCGGAAGCATCACTCCTTCTCGATGGTGCACTGGAGCGGGTGCTGATGCTGGCGCGCGAGGTCCATCACCTGCGTCACCTTGGTCTCGGCGACCTCGTAGGTGTAGACGCCGCACACCCCGACCCCGCGGCGGTGGACGTGCAGCATGATCCGGGTGGCGTCCTCGCGCGACTTGTTGAAGAAGCGTTCCAGCACGTGCACGACGAACTCCATCGGCGTGTAGTCGTCGTTCAGCATCAGCACCTTGTACATGCTGGGCTTGCGGGTCTTCGGCCGGGCCTTGATGACAACGCCCGTGGTCGGGTTCTCCCCGTTGTTGTTGCCGCGCTTGTCGTTCTCGCTCATCGCCCCGCTGATGCCGTCCTGATGCGCCGCACCGCCGCGCCGCCCATGCGCATGATATCGGAAGCCGGCCCGCGCCGGAAAGGCCCGCGCGGATGTGTTGCGCGCCGGGCACGAATGCGCGAAGGGCCCGGCCGCTTGCGCAACCGGGCCCTCCCGCCGGTGCGCGCCGCCCCGGGGGGTGGGCGACGCGCGATCGTGTGCCGGGGTGATCAGGCGGCGAGCGGCTTGCCGAAGCTCGCGACCGTCACGTTGACGCGCTCGACCACCGGCTCGAATGCCCGCTCGGCGAGCTTGGTGCCCTGCTCGGACAGCTTCGTCGTCTCGGCGACGAACTTCTCGAAGGCGGCCTTGGCGAAGCCGGTCTGGAGCTCGACCGCCTCGCGCATGCTCTTCACACCGGCAAACGCGCGGGCATTGGCGATGCCCTCCTCGAACGCGGCCTGGTTCATGGCGAACGCGGCCTTGGTCATCTCCTGGATGCCCTCGGCGAGGATGGTCGAGCTCTTGATCATCGCCTCGAAGTTGCCCTTGCCGAGCTCGATCACCTGCTCGAAACCCTTCTGGGCGACGGCGGCGTGCTTGGTCGCCTCGTCCATCTGCGCCTTCAGCGCGACCTGGGCCTGCTCGAAGCCCTTCTGCGCGACCTCGGTGGTCGTGTCGACAACGGCGGCAGTCTTGGTCTTGTTGGTCATGGTGCGTGTCCTTCTTCGCAACGTCGGGGAAACGGAATGCTGCAATGCAGCATGACAACTAGATGGCGCATGCGAGGCGATGCGTCAAGCAGAATATTGCAGTGCAGCATAACCTCGGAGCAGCGGTTGCGAGGGACACCGCCGGCATTCCCTAAGGGAGCGTTTACAACCCTTTGGCTTTACGCGATTTCCTGTAGACATCGCGTCTGCCGCGACCTACGCTCGCCACGCACGGCTGGGCTGCGACTCGGCCGCAACGAAGGATGGCCGATGCACCGCATGCCCCGCCCCGCCCACCCGGCCTGCCGATGCTGAGCCTGCGCGCCGCCGTGCTCAGCCTGCTGGTCGCGCTCGCCGCCGGCCCGGCCGCGGCCCAGATCGGCTCCGACCGCTACGCCGCGATCGTGGTCGAGGCCGGCTCGGGCCGCGTGCTGTTCACGCGCCACGCCGATGCGACGCGCCACCCGGCAAGTCTGACCAAGATGATGACCGCGTATATGGTGTTCGAGGCTGTGCGCGCCAATCGGGCGCGCTGGTCCACGCCGGTGGTGATGTCGGCGCATGCCGCCGCGCGGCCGCCCTCCAAGCTCGGCCTGCCGGCGGGCAGCCGGATCACGCTCGAACAGGCGCTGCTCGCCATCATCACCCGCTCGGCCAATGACGCGGCCGCCGCGATCGCCGAGACGCTCGGCGGCACGGAGGACAACTTCGCCCGGCTGATGACGCTGCGCGCGCGCCAGCTCGGCATGCGCGACACCGTGTTCCGCAACGCCTCCGGCCTGCCCGACGCGGCGCAGATCACCACCGCGCGCGACATGGCGACGCTGGGGCTCCGCCTGCTCGCCGACTTCCCCGCGGAGTACCGCTACTTCGCCACCGAGTCGTTCAGCCTGCGCGGCCGGGTGCACCGCAACCACAACCGCCTGCTCGCCGGCTATGACGGGGCGGACGGGATCAAGACCGGCTACATCCGCGCCTCCGGCTTCAACCTCGTCACCTCGGCGATGCGGGACGGCCGGCGCCTGGTCGGCGTGGTGCTGGGCGGCGCCTCGGCGACCGAGCGCGACCAGCACATGGCCGACCTGCTCGACCAGGCGTTCGGCGGGCCGATCCGCACCGCCTCGGCTGGCCCGCCGATCCGGCTGGTCTCGCGCGCCGCTGCCGCCCCGGCTGCGCCCGCGCGCGGCTGGGCCGTGCAGGTCGGCGCGTTCCGCGACCGGGGCGGCGCGCTCGCCGCCGCGCGCACTGCCGCGCGACGGATCGGCGCGGGGGCTGCGACGGTGGAGCAGGCGCGGCTGCGCGCCCGCACGGTCTGGCGCGCCCAGGTCACCGGGCTCTCCGAGGCACAGGCCCGCAAGGCCTGCACCGACCGGCAGCGCCGCCGCCAGGACTGCGCCACGATCGCCCCCGCGGCCGGGGCGCGCCAGGCCGCGGCCGCCACGCGCGGCTGGGCGGTCCGGCTCGGCAGCTACCGCGACCGGGGCGGCGCGGTCGCCGCCGCCAGGATCGCCGCGCGCAAGGTCGGCAGCGGCACGGTGCAGGTCGAGCGAACCGCGGCAGGCGGCCGCACGGTCTGGGCCGCCCGCCTCGCGGCGCTGACCGAGGCCCAGGCGCGCCGTGTCTGCGCCAGCCGCCCGCATTGTGCACCGATCTCGCCCGCTGGCGGCGCGACGCGGCTTGCCGCGGTGTCGCGCGACTGGGCGGTGCGGCTCGGCGTCTATCGCGACCGCGCCGGCGCACTGGCCGCGGTGAAGCGGGCGAATGCGGTGATCGCCTCGTCGGCGCCAGCGGCGAAGGTGACGCGGGTGCGCTTTGCCGGGCGGCCGGCCTGGCGCGCGGAGCTGGAGAACCTCACCCGCGCCGAGGCGCGCAACGCGTGCAATGCCTGGCCGACGCGTGGCCCGGACTGCGTGACGGTCTCGCCGACCGAGCTTGCCGCGGGCGCCAGCGGCCAGGGCTGACGTCAGCGCATCGCGCCCCGGGCGTCGACCGGGAACACGCACTCGACCCGCCCGCCGCGCATGCCGACATACCAGTCGTGGCGGTCCACCGTCGGATCGCAATGTCCCGGCACCAGGCGCAGCTTCTCGCCGAGCTTGAGGCTCCGGGCGCCGGGATCGAAGTGCAGCGTGGCGTGCTCGTCCGAGCAGCCGGCGCAGCGCACGTCCGGCATCTGCCAGACCACCGGCGGGCCGCGATCCACCGCCACCCCCTTGTGCCCGCAGTCGAGCACCGCGACACCCGGCCGCGGCGCGCTCATCACGGTCGCCAGCACGAACAGCGCGTGCCTGAAGGTCGACACCGGCTTGCCGGCCGCGTCGAGGTTCTGCGCGTAGTCGGCGTCCATGAAGGCGTAGGACCCGGCCTGGATCTCGTTCCAGATCCCGCTCGCGACCTCCTCCTCGAAGGTGCCGGTGCCGGCGCCGCCGACGATCCGGCACTGCAGCCCGCGCTGGGCGAGCTGCTCGACCGTGCGGCGCGTCGCATCGGCCGCTGCCGCGATCGCCTCGTGCCGCTCCTCCGCGGTGCGGCGGTGCTGGGCCTTGCCGTGATAGGCCTGGAGCCCGGCGAAGCCGAGCTGGCGGCTGTGCGCGATCCGCTCGGCGAGCGCGACGGCGGGCGGGCCCGGCTGGACGCCGCAGCGGCCCATGCCGACATCGATCTCAACCAGCGTCTCGATCCGCGTGCCAGCCGCCTCGGCCGCCTGCTCCAGCGCCCAGACCTGCTCGGCGTCATCGACGCACACCGCGACATTGGCGAGACTGGTCAGCCCGGCGAGTCGGCGCAGCTTCGCCGGCCCGACGATCTCGTTCGAGATCAGGATGTCGCCGACCCCGCCCCAGGCCAATGCCTCGGCCTCGCCGAGCTTCTGCACGCACTGCCCGACCGCGCCGCGCGCGATCTGCATCCGCGCGACGGTCGCGGATTTGTGGGTCTTGGCATGCGGGCGGAGCTTCGCGTTCGTGCCCGCGAGCAGCCGCGCCATCGTGTCGAGATTCGCCTCGAACGCGTCGAGGTCGAGCAGCAGCGCCGGGGTGTCGATCTCCGCCTCGGCGTCGCCGGGCAGGGCGGGCGGGGTTTGCAGCATGCGCGCGCGGTCCTCCGTTCGGGTGGGGGCGCAGCATCGCGCGCCGGCACCGGGGGCACCAGCCCCGGGCCGCGAGCGCGCGCACCCGCCCACCGCCCAACCGCTGCGCGGAGGTCCTCGCCAAGCCGGTCGGCACGCCGCATACTTCCTCCGTCGGCCACGGAGGAGAGCACGCCCATGCCACGGTCGCCGTCCCTGATCTGCGCCGCCCTCGCCGCCGCGATGATCGGCCTCGCCCAGCCCGTGGCCGCGCAAGGCAAGCCACCCCAGCAGCTGACCATCTTCACCGGGCCGCAGGGCGGCTCGTGGTACGCGATGGGCGGCGGCTTCGCGCGCATCTTCCAGGAGGCCGGGATCCGCGCCTCATCCGAGGTCGGCGGGGGTGTATCGAACGTCGCCGTCGTGTCGGCCGGCCGCGGCGAGATGGCGTTCACCATGAGCGCCGTGCCACCGCTCGCCGTGCGCGGCGAGGCGCCCTTCCGCGCGCCGATCACCAACATCCGCGCGATCGGCACGATCGGACCGAACCACGTCCACATCGTGGTCGCCGCCGACAGTGGCGTCACCAGCATCGCGGAGCTGCGCGGCAAGGCATTCGCCTCCCAGCCGGTCGGGAACGTCACCACCGAGGCGTTCCGGCTCGTGCTGCAGGCGGCAGGGATGCGCGAGGAGGACCTCGCCCTGACCCGCGGCGGCCAGGGCTACGGCGCCTCGCAGATGAAGGATCGGCGGGTCGTCGGCTTCACCGCGACGACGCTGGCGCCGAGCCCGGCCTTCCTCGACGTCGCCCAGAGCCTGGAAGTCCGCTTCCTGCCGATCGACGGCGATCTGCGCGCGCGGATGATCCAGCTCAATTCCGGGTTCCGCCCGGGCGAGCTGCCCGCCGGGCTCTATCGTGGCCAGTCCGCGCCGGTGCCGACCGCGGTCACCGACCAGTTGATCATCGTCCGCGCGGAGATGGCGGAGGACGAGGCGTACTGGGTCACCCGCACCCTGGCCGAGAACCTCGCCAAGCTGCGCCAGATCCACGCCTCGCTCGGCGCGCTTCAGTTGGCCGAACTGGGCCTGCGCACCGGCGTGGACTTCCATCCCGGCGCCGAGCGCTTCTGGCGCGAGGCGGGCGTGCTGCGCTGACCACGGTCACGCACCACCGGTGAACGACGGCCGGACCAGCGCCGGGTGACCGCGCCGGCCCGCGCCGACGCGGCCCATGGCGCGCTTGCCGCCGCGGTCGATGGCATCCGCACCGCCGTCGCGGTGGCGATGTCGGGCTACCATCTCTGGACCGGGTTCTTCGGCACGCCGGTCGGCGAGGTGCACTATCCGCTGCACCTGCTGCTCGCCGTGGTCGTGCTGTTCCTGGCGCGCCCGGCTGAGGCGCGCGCCTCGCTGGCGGCACTCGCCCGCGACGTCCTCCTGATCGCGATCGCGGTCGCATCCAGCGGCTACCTGTTCCTGAACGCCGAGTACATCACGACGCGGATGCTGTTCGTCGATCCCCTGTCCGCGACCGAGACGTGGCTCGCGATCGGCCTGCTGGTGGTCGTGCTGGAGGCCGCGCGGCGCACCGTCGGCTGGGTGCTGGTGGCCGTGCTGCTCGCCTTCCTGGCCTATGCGCTGTTCGGCAACCTGCTGCCGGGCGCGCTCTGGCACCGCGGCTACAGCCTCGAGGCGGTGCTCGAATACACCTACCTCACCACCGAGGGCGTGTTCGGCGTGCCGGTGGCGGTGATGTCGAACTACGTGTTCCACTTCGTGCTGTTCGGCGCGCTGCTCGCCGCGAGCGGGGCCGGCGACTTCTTCACCAACCTCGCGCGTTCGCTGACCGCCGGCACCGTCGGCGGGGCGGCCAAGAGCGCGGTGGTGGCGAGCACCTTCATGGGGATGCTGTCGGGCAGCTCGGCGGCGAACGTCGTCACCACGGGCGCCTTCACGATCCCCGCGATGCGGCGCAGCGGCTATGAGAAGGAGTTCGCCGCCGGCGTCGAGGCGGTCGCGTCCTCGGGCGGGCAGATCACCCCGCCGATCATGGGTGCGGCCGCCTTCATCATGATGGAGTTCACCGGCTCCTCCTACGCGACGATCATGGGGATCAGCGTGATCCCGGCCGCGCTCTACGCGATCGCGGTGTTCATCTTGGTCGCTCGCGCGGCGCGGCGTCTCCGGCTCGGCGCGGCCGCCGACGCGGACGCGCCGGGGCTGCTCTCGGTGCTGGCGCGCCAGGGCTATCTGCTGGTCGCGATCATCGTGATGGTCGGCATCCTGGTCGACGGATGGACCCCGACCACCGCCGCGGTCTGGGCGATCGCGACGCTGGTCGCGCTGCTCGCGGCGCTCGACGCGCGGAACCGCCGCCGCATCCTTGCGGTCTGCTGGACGGCGATGGCCGATGCGCCGCGCCTGGTCGCGCCAGTCACGATCGCCTGCGCGGTCGGCGGGATCCTGGTCGGCATCATCGGCCAGACCGGGCTTGGGCTGCGGCTCTCCGGGCTGATCCTCGATGTTGCGGGCGGGCAGACGATCGTGCTGCTGATCCTGACCACCATCACCGGGATCGTGCTGGGGATGGGGATGCCGACCTCCGGCGCCTACATCATCATGGCGGCACTGCTGGCGCCGGGCCTGGTACAGGGCGGGGTCGGGCTGCTCGCGGCGCACATGTTCATCATGTGGGTGGCCTCGAAATCCTCGATCACGCCGCCGGTGGCGATCGCGTCCTACGCCGCCGCCGCCGTCGCCGGCGCCGATCCGTGGCGGACCAGCTGGATCGCGTTCCGCCTCGGCCTCTCGATCTTCATCATCCCCTACATGTTCGTGTTCGGCCCGCCGCTGCTCGGCATGGGAACCGCGATCGAGGTGACGCTGGCCGTGATCACCGCCACGATCGGCATCTTCGCGCTCTCGGTCGCGATCATCGGCTGGCTGCTGGCCCCGCTCGGCCATGCCGAGCGCGCGCTGTTCTTCGCCGCGGCCCTGCTGCTGATCAGCCCGGGCGCGATCACCGACCTCGCCGGGATCGCGCTGGTGCTGGCACTCGGGGGCTTCGGCTGGGCGCGGCGCAGGCGGATCGCGCCGCGGTGACGCACCGGTCCTCGCAACACCGACAGGAACGATGATGGCCGCGACGCTTTCGCTCGGCATCGATATCGGCGGAACCTTCACCGACCTCGTCGCCTTCGATCCGGCGACCGGCCGGGCCGCGATCTGGAAGGAGAGCACGACACCGGACGATCCGGCGCGCGGCGTGATGGAGGGGGTCGCGCATCTGTTCCGGGCGCATGCGATCGCGCCCGCCGCGATCGGCCGCGTGGTGCACGCGACCACGCTGTTCACGAACGCGCTGATCGAGCGCAAGGGGGCCCGCACCGGGCTGATCACCACCGCCGGGTTTCGCGACGTGCTGGAGATCGGCCGGGAGCGCAAGTACGAGCTGTACGATCTGTTCATCGCCATGCCGAAGCCGCTGGTGCCGCGCCCGCTCAGGCGCGAGGTGCGCGAGCGCCTTGGCCCCGACGGCGCGGTGGTGACGCCGCTCGACCTCGAGGCCTGCCTGCGCGAGGCCGAGGCGCTGGTGGCAGCGGGCATCGAGAGCCTGGCGATCGTGTTCCTGCACGCCCATGCGAACCCGACGCATGAGCGGCGGGCGGCGGCCGCCATCGCCGAGCGCTTCCCGCGTCTCTCCATCTCGCTCTCCGGCGAGATCGCGCCGGAGATCCGCGAGTACCCGCGCGCCAGCACCACGGTCGCGAACGCCTCGATCCGCCCGCTCGCGGAGGTCTATCTCGACCGGCTGGAGCGCGAGCTCGCCGCGATCGGCATTCCGGGCGCGCTGCATCTGATGCTCTCCAATGGCGGGCTCGCGCCGGTGGCCGAGGCCAAGCGCTCACCGGTGCAGTTGCTGGAGAGCGGGCCGGCGGCGGGCGCGCTGGCCGGCGCATGGTTCGGCCGGCAGGCCGGACTCGACCGCGTGCTTGCCTTCGACATGGGCGGCACCACCGCGAAGCTGGCGCTGGTCGATGACGGCGAGCCTCTGGTCGCCTGGGGGTTCGAGGCCGCACGCGAGCGTCGGTTCCTGCGCGGCTCGGGCCTGCCGATCCAGATCGCCACGGTCGAGCTGATCGAGATCGGTGCCGGCGGCGGATCGATCGCGCGGCGGAGCGAGCTCGGCACGCTGCATGTCGGACCGGACAGCGCCGGCGCGCAGCCGGGCCCGGCCTGCTATGCGCGCGGCGGCGCCGAGCCGACCGTGACCGATGCCGATCTCGCGCTCGGCTGCCTCAACGGGGCGTTCTTCCTCGGCGGCACGATGGTGATCGACACGGCGGCGGCGGATGCCGCGCTCGGCCGGCTCGCCGGCGCGCTCGCGCTCGAGCCGACGCGCACGGCCGCGGGCATCCAGGATGTCGTCAACGAGACCATGGCCGGCGCGGCGCGCGTCGCGATCGCCGAGCGCGGGCGGGTGCCGCACGAATACGCGCTGATGGCGACCGGCGGCGCGGCGCCCGTGCATGCCTGGGCGGTCGCGCGCAAGCTCGGCATCCGCTGCGTCGTCTGCCCGCCCGGCGCCGGCGCGGGCAGCACGATCGGCATGCTGATGGCACCGGCCCGGGTGGACCGCGTCGCCTCGCTGACCATGCCGCTGGATCAGGCCGATCTTGCCGCGATCGAGACGATCTTCGCCCGGCTCGAACGCGACGGCGCGCAGGTGATCGCGGCCACCGGCGCCGATCTCGCGCGCCGCGTCGTCCGGCGGCTCGCCGACATGCGCTATATCGGCCAGGGCAGCGAGATCACCGTGCCGGTTCCCGATCCGCTCGACCACGCGGCGATGCGCGCGGCGTTCGAGGCGGAGTATCGCCGCCTGTTCGGCCGCACGCCGCCCGGCGCGGCGATCCAGTTCGTGGCACTCAGGCTCTCGGTCTCGGCACCCGTTCCAGGGGCGGAGGGCCGGCTCGACCTCACACGGGATTCCGGCCGGCTGGTGCTGAAGGGACGGCGTCCGGTGCATTTCCTCGAGACCGGCGGGCCGGTGGACACGCCGGTCTATGACCGCTACGCGCTGCCGGCGGGCTTCACCGCCGACGGGCCTGCGGTGTTCGAGGAGAACGAGAGCACCTTCGTGGTCGGCCCCGGCGCGCGGATCGCGCTGCTGCCGGACGGCTCGATCCGGGCCGAGCTCCCCGCGCAGGAGAATGCCCAATGACCGCTCGGCGCTTCGATGCCGTGGAGCTGGAGCTGCTCTGGCGCCGGCTGATCTCGCTGGTCGACGAGGCGGCGGCGGCGCTGGTGCGCACCTCGTTCTCGACCCTTGTGCGCGAGAGCTACGACTTCTCCTGCATCGTGACGGATGCGCGCGGCCAGTCGCTGGTGCAGGCGACCGAGAGCATCCCCTCCTTCATCGGCACGCTGCCGGCGACGGTGAAGCACTTCCTGCGCTTCTTCCCGCCCGAGGCGCTGCACCCAGGGGACGTGCTGATCACCAACGACCTC
>NZ_JBHYDW010000100.1:0-16814 GCF_051860475.1 Elioraea sp.
GACCGGATCATCGAATTCCCGCCACAGCTGCTGCCCGACACGCCGACGCTCGAGCACTACGTGCGGATCTTCCAGGACGATGCAGGCTTCTACATCATGAACAGCGTGCTCGTGTCGGCCGCGACGGTACTGCTGACGCTGGTGCTCGGCGCGCTCGGCGGCTATGCGCTCGCGCGCTACGAGTTCCGCGGCCGCACCGTGGCGATGATGGCGATCATCGGCGTGATGAGCATCCCGATCGCCTCGCTGCTGGTCCCGACCTTCACGCTGATCTCGGTCGCCGGCCTGTTCGATACGCGTCTCGCGCTCGTGTTGCTCTACACCGCCTACCAGCTGCCGGTCGCGATCTGGATGCTGTACGGCTACTTCAGCACGCTGCCGGTCGAGATGGAGAACGCCGCGCGGGTGGACGGCTGCACGCCGGTCGGCGCGCTCAGGCGCGTGGTGCTGCCGCTCTCGAAGCCGGGGCTGGTCGCGGTCGCACTGTTCGTGCTGGTGTTCGCCTGGAACGACTTCGTGGTCGCCGTGACCATGACGTCGTCACAGGACACGCGCACCTTCCCGGTCGCGATCTACCTCTATCTGGGCTTCTACGGGCGCGAGTGGGGGCCGCTGCTCGCCGCCTCGCTGGTCTCGATCGTGCCGATCGTTGCCGTGTTCGTGTACCTCCAGCGCTACTTCCTGTCCGGCCTCACGGGCGGCGGGGTGAAGGGCTGAGCCGATGTCCACCGTGAGCTTCCGCGGCGTCAGCAAGCACTATGGCCCGACCGTGGCCCTCGATGGGCTCGATCTCGAGGTGCGCGAGGGCGAGTTCGTCTCGCTGCTCGGACCGTCGGGCTCGGGCAAGTCGACGACGCTCAACCTGCTCGCCGGGCTGCTGGATGCCGATGCGGGCGAGATCCGGATCGGCGCGACCGACGTCACGCTGCTGCCGCCCGAGCGACGCGACGTGGCGATGGTGTTCCAGAACTACGCCCTCTACCCGCATCTGACGGTGTTCGAGAACATCGCCTTTCCGCTGGAGGTGCGCAGGCCGCGCCCCGATGCGGCGACGATCCGCGAGAAGGTGGAGCGCGTCGCCGGGCTGCTCGGCATCGCCGCGCTGCTCGCGCGCTACCCGAAGGAGATCTCGGGCGGGCAGCAGCAGCGCGTCGCGCTGGGCCGGGCGATGGTGCGGGACCCGAAGGTGTTCCTGCTCGACGAGCCGCTCTCGAATCTCGATGCGCGGCTGCGCATCCGGATGCGGCGCGACCTCAAGGCGCTGCACCAGGCGCTCGGCTCGACCATCGTCTACGTGACGCACGACCAGTCGGAGGCGATGACACTCTCCAGCCGGATTGCGGTGTTCGACCATGGCCGGCTGCAGCAATACGCCCCGCCCGCCGAGATCTACGACCGCCCGGCCAACGCGTTCGTGGCGAACTTCGTCGGCGACCGCGAGACCAACTTCCTCGACGGCGCGCTTGAGGGCACGGACGGCGAGCTCGCCTTCGTCACCGCGCTCGGCCGGATCCCGCTCGGGCGGCGCGGCTCGGCGCTTCCCTCACGCGCGGGGCTCCGGCTCGGCGCGCGGCCCGAGGCGATCGGCGTCGAGCCCGCGGCGGGAGCGGAGCTCCGCGTCGCGCTCGCCGAGCTCTCCGGAGCGGACCTGTTCCTGACCGTACAGGGCCGGGACAACACCGAGGTGGTCGCTCGCGCCGATCCGCGCGCGGTTCGCCTCGAGCCCGGCGCCACGGTGCGGCTCCGGTTCGATCCGACACGGCTGCATCTTTTCGATGCCGAGAGCGGCGCCGCGGTGAGCCACGGGAGCTGAGGGCGGCGCGGCGCGCGATCCCCGCCGCTACATCGCCTGCACCTGCTGGACGAAGCGCCGCGCCGGGTCGCCGAACCGGCCATAGAACGCCTCGTAGGCTGGTGCGGTCGCGGTACGAAATGCCGCCTGATCGGGTGTCGTCACCTGCATCCCGGCGCGCTTCAGGGTCTCGAGGAGCTCACCGTCCTTCTGCGCGATCAGCTCGAACTGCCACCGCCCCGCCTCCTCTGCGGCGGCCAGGATCGCACGGCGATGCGCCTCGGACTGGCGCCGCAGGAACGCTTCGCTGATCACCACATAGGCCGAGTTGTAGATGTGCGCGGTGATCGCAAGATGCCTCTGCACCTCGTGCAGCTTGCCATCGAAGATGTTCTGCAGCGGGTTCTCCTGCCCGTCCACCACGCCCTGGCGGAGCGCGGTGTAGAGCTCGCTGAACGGCATCGGCGTCGGGTTGGCGCCGAGCGCACGGAAGGTCTCAACCTGGGCCGGGTTCTCGGGCGTGCGGATCTTCAGCCCACGCACATCGGCGGGCGCGTTGATCGGCCGGACGTTGTTGGTGATGTTCCGGAACCCGTTCTCGAGGAAGCCGATCAGACGGAGCCCTTTCGGCGGCAGGCTCTCGGCGAGCCCCAGCACGGCCTCGCTCTTCTGCGCGCGCAGGATGTGCGCGCGATCGCGGAACAGGAACGGCAGCTCGAGCAGCGCCATCTTCGGCTCGTAGATGCCGAGCACGCCGGTCACCGTGACCTCAAGCGTGCCGAGCGCCACCTGCTCCTGCATCTCGCGCTCCGAGCCTAGCTGGCTCTGCGGGAACAGCGAGACGCGGAACGCGCCCGGCGCCTTCTGCTCCAGGATTTCCCCCAGCTTCGCCATCGCCAGGTGGAAGCTGTGCCGGTCGGAGTGGCCATGGCCGATCTTGATCTCGGTGCGCGCGACGGCTGGCCGGGCGAAAGCGACGGCGGCAGCGGTACCGAACAGGGTGCGTCGTGTGAACATCGTCTCCTCCTTGGTTGTCAGGGGTGCGGCGTGCCGAACAGAAGTCGCGGCAGGGTGAGCGACAGCGCAGGCCAGTAGGTGACCAGCGCAAGCGTGACCAGCATCGGCGGGATGAACGGCAGCACCGCGCGCATCATCCGCTCGATCGGGATCGAGGCGATGTGCGCGGTCACGAACAGCGCCATCCCGACCGGCGGAGTCGCGACGCCGATCATCAGGTTGAGCACCATGATGATGCCGAAATGCACCGGATCGATGCCGACCGAAGCGGCGAGCGGCACGAGCAGCGGCGCCATCAGCACCAGCACCGCACCCGACTCCATCACGGCGCCGAGCACCAGCAGGGCGAGGTTGACGAGCAGCAGCACGACCACCGGATCGGCGGTCAGCTGCTGGACGAAGCCGACGAAACCAGCGGCCGAGCGCGTGATCACCAGCATCCAGGAGAACGGCGAGACCGCGGCAATGATGAACAGCACGATCGCCGTCGTGATCATGGTCTCGACCAGCACGCGCGGCAGGTCGAGCAGGCTCAGGCTGCGATAGATCAGCAGCGCCACCGCGAGCGCGTAGCCGGCCGCCACCGCGCCGGCCTCGGTCGGGGTGAACACGCCGCCGAGCAGCCCGCCGAGCATCACGACCGGTGTCGCGAGCGCGAAGAACCCGCTGCGGAATGACCGCCACACCGCGGCCGCACGGGCGCGCTGATCGCGCGGGAACCGGCCGCCGCGCGACATCCAGGCGATCTGGGCGGACAGCGTCACCGCCAGGATCAGCCCGGGCACGATCCCGGCGGCGAACAGCTGGCCGATCGAGACCTCGGCGATCACCCCGTAGAGGATCATCGGGATCGAGGGCGGGATGATCGGCCCGATCACCGAAGACGCCGCCGTCACCGCGGCCGAGAACGGACGCTCGTAGCCTGCATCCGTCATCGCCTTGATCTCGATCGCGCCCATGCCGGCTGCGTCCGCGACGGCGGAGCCGGAGACGCCCGAGAACACGACCGAGGCGCCGACATTGGCATGGGCCAACCCCGCTGGCATGTGCCCGACACAGGCGCGAACGAAGGCGAAGATGCGGTCGGTGATGCCGCCGGCGTTCATCAGGTTGCCGGTCAGGATGAACAGCGGGATGGCGACGAGCACGAAGTTGTCGATGCCGGTCACCATCTTCTGGATCAGGATCGCCATCGGGAACGGGCTGAACAGCGCGAGCCCGATCGCCACCGCGATCCCGACCGAGAACGCGACCGGGACGCTGAGCAGCGTCAGCAGCGTGAACAGCGCGACCGTCGCGCCGATCACGACTCCTGCTCCGCCGTGAGGGTCGCCGCGATATTGGCGAGCGCGTGCAGCGCCGCGACCGCGCCGCCCGTGGGCACGGCTGCGTAGAGCACCGATTGCGGCCAGGCGAGTGTGGGCAGTACGGTCGCGGCCATCCGCGCCGTCACCGCGATCCCGTGCCACACCAGCAGCAGCGCGAAGCCGAGAGTCGCGAGCTGCACCGCCGCCTCGAGGCCACGCCGGGCCGATGCCGGCAGCGCATCGGCCAGCACCGTGACGCGGATATGCGACATCCGATGCACCCCCGACGCGGCAGCGAGAAAGGTGGCCCACATGAAGGCCACACGCGTGAGCTCGACCGCGTGGATGAAGCTCGTGCCCAGCACGTAGCGCTTGAATACCGCCGTGATCAGGATGCCCGTGAACAGCGCGACCAGGGGAACGAGCGCGAGCGCGGTCAGCCGATCGAGCGCGCGGCTTGCACGGATCAGCGCCGCCGTCACGCAGCCTCGCGCACGGGCAGGCCGAGCACGCGCCGGTGCGCAGCGATCAGCAGCGCGGCAAGGTTGCCGCCCAGCAACCGCGCCACGGTCGCCTCGGCGAACAGATGCGGATTGGCACGGATGCGCGGATCGGGATGGGCGGGATCGCGCAGGCTCGCGAGCATCGCGCGCCAGCCGCCGAAATTCCATGTCATCCGGCCATAGGGGGCATCCGAGCCCAGCGCGATCGCGCGGTCGAAGGGCGCGCCCGCGTCGCAGTAGGCGATCAGGTCGCTCTCGCTGTGCGGGTCGCGCCGGGCCGAGAGGATCCAGAACAGGTTTGGCCATCGCAGCCCGAGCGCGCGCGTCGCCTGGTAGAGCGGCTCGGAGGCGACGAAGTGGCCGCCACCGCCGCCCATGTGCACGCCCATCACCGGGTGGCCGGGGTGGCGCGCGGCGATCCGCTCCAGCCCTTCGGCCGGCGTGAACTCCGTATCGGCGCCGTAGTGGAATGCCGGCACCGCACCGAGTGCCACGATCGCGTCCACCACCGCGAGCACGTCCGGCTCGTCGATCCGATAGCCGTTCTGCGCCGGGTTCATCTTCACCACCACGCAGCCGAGTTGCTCCACGCAGCGATGGGCCAGCGCGATCGCGGCCGCGCGCCCGAGGGCGCGCGGATCGGTCCAGCCTGCAGGGATGAAGCGCCGCGGCCAGCGCGAGGCCGCCTCGGCGATCGCGCGATTGGCGGCCCAGAGCGCGGCCCGGTTGGCCTCCGGGTCGGGGCCATACAGGGTTGCCGAGGGGTTCTGCCAGCAGAGCGCAGCATCGACGCCGGCGGCGTCCATCTCCCAGACGAGCTCCTCGGCGGCGAGCGGGCGCCCGTGGAAGTAGTTCGGATCAGCCTGCATCCGCGCGCGCATCGGCGCCGGGATCAGCGCCGGGTCGGTGGCGTGGGTGTCGCCATCGATCACCAGGCCGGCGCCCTCCGCCTCGAGCCAGGCAAGCCGGGCACGGAGCGCCTCGGCAGCGGCGGCATCAAGCGGCATCGATCCTCCCCGACAACGACCGTGATCGGTCCCTGCACGACGATGCGGGTTGATCGTTTCGGGCACAACTGACTTCGCTTGCGTCGATCGTTGAGCTGAGCTCAACTTTCCCGATGCGCCGGCTGCCGCCCCTGCGTGCCGTCCAGGCCTTCGAGGCCACCGCGCGGCTCGGCAGCGTGAAGGCGGCCGCGGCCGAGCTCGGCGTCACGGCCTCGGCGATCAGCCACCAAATCCGCGGGCTCGAGGAGACGCTCCGCGTACGCCTGCTCCACCGCGCGGGGCGCGGCGTCGCGATCAGCGACGCGGGCTACACCTACCTCCAGCGCCTCGGCCGCGTGTTCGACCGGATCGAGGAGGCATCGCGTCACGTCTCATCCGGCGGCGCGTCCGACGTGCTGACCGTGCACTGCCCGCCCTCCTTCGCACCGGCCTGGCTGGTGCCACGCCTGCCCGACTTCCTGCGCCGGCATCCCGACATCGACGTGCGGTTGCGCGCCACCCCCGCCCCGCCCGACTTCGTGCACGGCGACACCGACGTCGAGATCCGGTTCGGCCTCGGCGATTGGCCGGGCATGGCGGTGCACCCGATCGCACGGGACACCATCACGCCCATGCTGCCGCCGACGCTGGCGCGCCGCCTCGACCGACGCGCCGAGCCCGCCGCACTCGCCGCGATGCCACTGATCCACTCGGAACGGCAGATCATCACATGGTCACAATGGTTTGCCGCGCATGGCGTTCCCCCACCGCGCGGCCTCCGCGGGCTCCGCTGCGATCGCGCCTATGTCGCGCTGCAGGGGGCGACGCTCGGGCTGGGTGTCGCGCTCGAAAGCACCGTCTTCGCCGCGCGCCACCTTGCCGACGGGCGGCTCGTCGCGCCGTTCCTCGCCGCCGATGCGGGGCACGAGCCGCGCGGGCATCACCTGGTGTTTCCGCTGGCCCACGCGGCGGTGCCGAAGGTCGCACTGTTCGCCGCCTGGATCGAGGCGGTTCGTGATCGACAGTGAGGCAAGCCGTGCCGGGCCCCGCAGCTTGGACCATCGCCTCACGGCAGGAACGTCACCCCTGCTTCGGCGGCTCCGCCGCGGGCGGGGGCTCCTCCGCGCCCTCCTCCTGCGCCGCGGCAACCGCCGGGATCGGGCAGTCGGGCCGGCCGCAGCCCTCATGCGCGCTCACCGGCAGATAGGCCCGGCAGATCGGACACTCGGCCAACTCCTCGGCCTGGTCCTCGGCGCTCTCAGCCGCCGCCTCGGCCGGACCGGCATCGTTGGCAGGCGGTGACGCCGTCGGTGCAGCAGCAGCCGCGCCCTGCTGCGTCACCATGCGGTAGAGATACCAGACCCCGGCCAGCACGAGACCGAGCAGCACCAAGCGGATCACGACGCGACACCTTCCTGCGCACCCTCGCGGCTTCTAGACCAGAACGCGGCCTGCGGGAAACGCTACAGCCCGACGCGTGCCCAGGCGGCGCGCTCCTCGGCGGCAGCGATCAGCCCCTCGGGAGTCGGCAGGAACCGGCTCCACCAGCCTCGGCGCTGGCGGCCGAACACGGCGAAGCGCACCCGCTCGCCGTGGCGCGCGCGCATGGTGGCGCGGAGTTCGCCGATCCCGTCGGCGAGGCCGAGCGCCACCGCCCGCTCGCCGGCCCAGAACTCGCCGGAGAACAGCTCCGCCTCGTCGGCCGTCAGCTTCGCCCCGCGCCGCTCGCGCACCCACGCCTTGAAGCGCGCGTGCAGCGCCTCCTGGATGCCGCGCAGCCGGGCGACGTCCTCCTCGCGGGTCGGGCGGAACGGGTCGAGCAGCGACTTCCTCTCGCCCGCGGTGTAGAGCCGGCGCTCCACGCCGATCCGCTCCATCAGCCCGGCGAAGCCGAAGCCGGTGCTGATCACGCCGATCGAGCCCAGGATCGAGGGCTCGAGACAGAGGATCTCGTCGGCCGCGCAGGCGAGCCAGTAGCCTCCAGAGGCGGCGACGTCCTCGACGAAGGCGGTGACCGGGACCTTCTTCTCCTCGGCGTGCTGGCGGATGCGCGCGGCGATCAGCGCCGACTGCGCCGCCGACCCGCCCGGCGAGTTCACCACCAGCGCGACGCCCGCCAGCCGCCGGACGGCGAAGGCACGGCTGATCGACGGCCCCAGCGTCTCGATCGCCAGCGGCTGGCGGCCGAACACGGCCGCCCGCGGTGCGATCACGCCGGCGAGCGGGATCACCGCGACCACGGGCGGCGGGGAGAGGATGCGCGCAATCAGGTTGGGCATGGCCCGGCAGAGATGCATGCGCGCGGCCGCCCCGCAAGCCGCGCGCCTGTCCGGACACGGGCTCGTGCCCAGGGCTCGGGCCATGGCCCAGGACGACCTGTCGGACGACGCCATCCGCGCCCCGCTGACGGCGCCCGGCGCATGGTCCCGGTTGCGCCTCGGCCACGGCCGAGCGGCCGAGATACAGCGTGACGCGGTCCCTGCGCGCCGCGGCTGCGGGGTCGTGCCGGCGGCTCTCGGCCTCGCCGGGCAGGGCTTGCCTGGCGGGGGCGCAGGGGCGCGGCTTTCCGACCTCGCCGGCCCGACCGCCACGGCGCGGATTGCCCGCCTGCCGCCGCCGGGCTGGTCGCGGCGACGGACCACTCCCCGGCCATCGAGCGCCGCCGTCTTCGGCTCTAGTGGCGCGAGGGCGCCGCCTGCGCGGGCGGGACCGCAATCGGCCAGCGCCGGAACACCGCGAGGCCGTCGAGGGTCGCGAGCCTCGCATAGCCGGCGAATACGCGTGCGAACTCCGGATGGCGGAGAAAGTAGCCGAGCAGGTCGAACCCGCGCTGGGCGCAGCCGTCGGGGCGCCAGTCGGTCTGCACCACGACCAGGGCCGGCCAGTGGTCGGCGAAGTCCCGCACGATCCCCTCGAACGCAAATCGTTCAGAGGGCGGCATGGCGCCGATGGGACGCCACGTCAGCTGGGGAACAGGCGGGCCGTCCGGGCAACGGCGATAGGCGCCGGCGATCGGCCAGAGCGTGAAGAAGCGCATCGCCATCTGCGCCCGTGCACGGGTCATCGCCGGGTAGAACGGCCAGACCTCCATCGACAACACGAGCACGTCATCGTCCTCGGCATGTGCGCCGAACAGGCCGGCAACGCGGTCGAGCCGCGCTTCGAGCGGCGCCGGCGGCGGCCGGAACGGCCAGTCGAGCGGGCCGGGCGCGCAGGCGACCGTGGCTGCGACCGCTGCCCCGGCAGCCGCGCCCCGCACCGTCCGCAGCGCCTGCGATGCAGCCGGCCTGCGCACCCACTCTGCGGCGAGCAGGAAGGCGGTCCAGCAGGCGAGCACAGTCGGCGGAAGCAGATGATAGGACCAGCCCTTGCCCTGCGACACCGCGGCCACGAGTGCACCAGCCAGCGCGACCGCGGCCAACTGCGCGAGCGGGCTCCGCGACCAGAGCACGGCCGTGGCGACCAGGGCGGCACCGACCGCTGCCAGAGCCATGACCCACGGAGCCGCGAGCACGCCCGTGACGCCGGCGCCGAGCGGCAGGTAGAGCTCGATCACCAGCGGCAGCGCGACACTCAGGAAGCCGGGCGCGAAGACGAGGATCGCCGCCGCATAGACCCCGGGTACGAGGACGAGGGCGATCGGCCATGGGTCCCTGAGCGAGGGGCTGAGACCGCGCCGCAGCAGCACTGCAGCCTCGACAAGCAGGGGAGCGACCAGGAAATTCGGCTTCAGACAGAAGCCCAGCGCCACCGTGATCGCGCCGCAGGATCCTGGCTCGTGCCCGGCGCAGCGCCGTGCCGCTGCAGCGACCCAGACGAGAACAGCGCAGGCGACGAGGTGCTCGCGCTGGCCGAAATCGAAGCCCGGCAGCGTCGCCAGCGCCCAGAACGCGGTCAGTCCGGCGGCGTCGCCGTGCTCGTGCGTCATCCGCCGGACGACCCCCGCGGTGCCGATCACCGCCGCGACGACGCCCAGGGTCCACCAGGTCGTCGCATCGAGGATGCCGCTCCAACCGTCCAGCAGGACGGGCATGGCGGACAGCCAGATGATCAGCGGCGGGTTGACGTCGATCACCTCGATATAGAGGTGCTCGCCGGCGAGCCACCGTCTGGCGGCCTCCAGCAACAGCGCGACGTCGCAATTGGCGTCGCGGTGCAGCGCATCGGCCAGCCAGAGCAGCGGCAGGCCCCACGCCAGCAGGCGTGCCGCCGTCCTCGCCCACGCCAATCCGCCCTGCCGGGCCATGCGCGTCCCCCTGACCCCGATCGTCACGCTAGCCGCGCCAGGGCACGAGCACCATGCGCCGAGCCCACAACCGCGCAACCGCTCGCCCGCGCCGCCGGACCTCCGCAGCCGGGCAGTCCCGGCATGACGCCCGCGCGACCGCGCTTGATGCCGCGCGCGCCGGCCGCCACCTGCGGAAGACACGGATCGGAGAGCGCCGCCATGACCGACGAGGAACGCCGCCTGATCACCGATTTCGTCACCCGCGTGATCGAGGCCGGGGGCGAGGCGATCGACCCCGAAGCCGACGCCTTGCTCGGCGAGCTGTTCGCCCGCCACCCGGCGGCGCGCTACCGCGTCGCGCAGATGGCGTTCTTCCAGGAGCACGCCCTGGCGGAAGCGAGCAACCGGATCCACCAGCTTGAATGGCAACTCGAGCGCGCGCAGAGCACGGGCGGGATCTTCGGCGGGCTGTTCGGCAACCCCCAGCAGCGGCTGCCGCCGCCGGCGGCGCACGCGCCGGGCTACCGGCCGGGGCTGTTCGACCAGGGGCGCGGCTTCGTCGGCACGGCCGGCACGACCGCGCTCGCGGTGATGGGCGGGTTCCTGGTCGGCGGCGCGCTCGCCTCGATGATGGCCGGCGACGCCGAGGCCGCCGAGGCCGCACCGACCGACGACGACGCACCGGACGACGACCTGGACCTGTAGGCGCGCGGGTGGACGGGGCACCGGGCGGGGCCTAGCCTCGCCCGGCGATGATCCCGCCCGACCGGCCACGATGAGGACGGCCCCGCCGAAGCGCGACGCCGCCGTGATCGCGTTGATCGCGGTCGCACACTTACTGTCGCATTTCTACATCCTGTGCATCCCGCCGATGTTCCCGATGATCCGCGCGGAGCTCGGCCTGTCCTACGCCGCGCTCGGCACGATCACGGCGGTGCTCTCGGCGGTGACCGCGCTGGGCCAGACCCCCATTGGGGTATCGGTGGACCGGCGCGGCGCCGCACCCTGGCTGATTGGCGGCACGGCGCTGATGGCGCTCGGCACGGTCGGGCTTGGGTTCGCGCCGGGCTGGTGGGCGCTGCTGCTCGCGGCGATCGTTTCAGGCATGGGCAACGCGACGATCCATCCCTGCGACTACGCGATCCTCGCCGGCTCGATCGACCAGCGGCGCATGGGCCGCGCGTTCAGCCTTCACACGGCTGCGGGCTATGCCGGGTTCGCGGCCGCGCCGCCGCTGATGATCGCGCTGGAGGCGTGGCTCGGCTGGCGCGGGGCGCTGATCGCCGTGGGGCTGGCGGGGCTGCCGTGCACGGTCGCGATCGCGGTGTTCGCGGGGATCCTGCGCAGCGAGTCGAAGCGCCGGCACGAGGCGGCGTCGACGCGTGCCGTGCTCGGCTCGCGGGCGATCCTGCTGCTGTTCGCCTTCATGACGCTGTTGGCGATGGGCGCCTCGGGCGTGCAGACCTTCATGATTGCGGCGATGCCGCTGATCCATGGCGTCTCGGTGGCGGCAGCGGCCGCCGCGCTGACCGGCTGGCTGATCGCGAGCACGCTCGGCACGCTGGCCGGTGGATGGATCGCGGATCGCAGCCGCAACCTGGTCGCGGTGGTGGCGGTGATGATGTTCTCCTGTGCCGGGCTGGTCGTGCTGCTCGGCCTGGTGCCGATGGGCGAGGTGCTGGTGATCGCGGCGGCGAGCTTGGCAGGGTTCTGTCTCGGCGTGGTGATGCCGTCGCGCGATCTGCTGGTGCGGCAGGCGGCGCCGGTCGGCACCACAGGGCGGGTGTTCGGGTTCGTCTCGGCGGGGTTGCCGCTGGGCGGCGCCCTCGCGCCGGCGCCGCTGGGGCTGCTGATGGATTTCGGCGCGCCGGCGGCGGTGTTCCTCGTCTCGGCGGCGCTGCTCGCGGGCGCGGTGCTGACGGCCGGGTCGGCGCGGGCGGCATCTGTCGCGCCTGCGGCGGCCGAGTGAGCAGCCGGTAGCCTTGGCCGGACTGCCCCTGGTGGCACGGCTCTCCCCTTGAACAGTGCCACAATCCGGTCAACATGCTGCCCGCGCCCCAGGACGCGGCCAAGGGGGGATGCCGCGCAACCGGCGCATGAGGTGCGATGCAGGTTCATGCAAGCTGCTGCGCATGGAGTGGACTCGCCGTTCTGCTGCGCGGCACACCCGGAAGCGGGAAATCCGACCTGGCACTCCGCCTCGTGGATGCGGGATTCCAGCTGGTCGCCGACGACCGGGTCGATCTCGCAGCCGGCAACGGCGCGGTGATCGCCTCGCCGCCGACCGCGCTCGCCGGACTGATCGAGGTCCGCGGCCTCGGCATCCTCGACCTGCGCGTGCACGTCGCCGCGCGGCTCGGCCTGCTCGCCGACCTTGCTCCCGCCGGCGCGATCGAGCGTTTGCCGGAGCCTGCGACCGAGGATCTTCTGGGCGTGCCCCTGCCCGTGATCCGGATCGACCCGGCCGCTGCCTCGGCGGTCGCGCGCGTGCGCGCAGCCCTTGCGGTGCTGGACGGCCGGACGGCCAGCCGCTGTGGCGCGCTCGGCGACCGCAGCGGGGACACCGCAGGATGACGACGGAAGCGCGCCCGCGCCGCCCGGTCGTGGTGGTCACCGGCCTGTCCGGAGCCGGCAAGTCATCGGTGCT
This sequence comes from Elioraea sp., assembly GCF_051860475.1. NCBI lineage: Bacteria > Pseudomonadati > Pseudomonadota > Alphaproteobacteria > Acetobacterales > Elioraeaceae > Elioraea > Elioraea sp. The sequence goes on from NZ_JBHYDW010000100.1 coordinate 12,481, forward strand.
GCGCGCGCTCGAGGACCTCGGCTTCGAGGCGATCGACAACCCGCCGCTCCGCGTGGTGGGTGAACTGACCGCCGGTGCCGCGACCGCGCCGGTCGCGATCGGGATCGATGCCCGCCGGCCGGACTTCGACGGCATGGCAGCCGAGCGGGTTGTCGCAGAGCTGCGCCAGCGCCCCGATCTGGAAGTCACCCTGTTCTACCTGATCGCCGAGGACGATGTGCTGCTGCGCCGCTACACCGAGACGCGCCGGCGCCATCCGCTCGCACCCCAGGGCCGCGTCAGCGACGGGATCGCGCTCGAACGGGCCCTGCTCGAGCCGCTCGGGGCGAGCGCCGACATCGTGCTCGACACCTCCCCCCTCACCCCGGCCGAGCTGCGCGCGATGATTGAGGCGCAATTCGGCAGCGACAACCAGGGCGCGATGACAGTGGGGATCGTCAGCTTTTCCTACACGCGCGGGTTGCCGCGTGAGGCGGACCTCGTTTTCGACGTGCGGTTCCTGCGCAATCCGCACTACGTGGACACGCTGCGGCCGCTCACCGGCCAGGACGCCGCGGTGGACGCCTACGTTGCCGCCGACCCGGATTTCGGGGCATTCTGGTCGCGCATGACCGGGCTTCTGGATGCCCTCTTGCCCCGCTACGTGCGGGAGGGGAAGAAGTACCTCACCATCGCTTTCGGCTGTACCGGCGGACGCCATCGCTCCGTCGCGGTCGCCGAGAGAATGGGGGCGCATCTGCACGCGCAGGGTTGGCGGGCGACGGTCGTCCACCGCGAAATCTGGAAGGCCGCGGCGCCGGCGGTCGGTGCGCCACGCCAGGAGCCGCCCCCGGATGCGGCGGCCACCACGGCCCAGGTCAGGTGAAGGCCACGGAATGATCGGTCTGGTGCTGGTGACGCACGGACGGCTGGCCGAGGAGCTCAGGCTGGCGATGGAGCATGTCGTCGGGCCCCAGAAGGGTGTCGCCACGGTCTGCATCGGGCCGGAGGACGACATGGAGCGGCGCCGGCAGGACATCCTGCGCGGCATCGACACGGTCGATACCGGCGATGGCGTGGTGCTGCTCACCGACATGTTCGGCGGCACGCCCTCGAACCTCGCGATCTCGACCATGGACCGCAGGAACGTCGAGGTGATCGCGGGCGTGAACCTGCCGATGCTGGTGAAGCTCGCCTCGATCCGCTCGACCCATCCGCTTGGCCAGGCGGTCGGGTGCGCGCAGGATGCCGGGCGCAAGTACATCGCCGCGGCGAGTCGCCTGCTCGCCGACGCGCCGCGGTGATGCGCGGACCGATCGAGGGGAGCGCGCCGTGAACGAATGGCCCAACGAGGCGGGCGAGGGGCGCGTGCCACGCGACCCGGACGATCCGTTCCCGCTGGTTGAGCAGGCCGCCGAGGCGGGGCCGGTGCTGACGCGCTTGGTCTGTATCCGCAACAAGCGCGGGCTGCATGCGCGTGCGGCCGCCAAGTTTGTCAAGCTCGCCGAGCAGTTCTCCGCCTGCGTCACCGTGCGCAGGAACGGCAACACGGTCTCGGCGCGCTCGATCATGGGGCTGATGATGCTCGGCGCCGGCACTGGCTGCGACGTCGTGCTCGAGGCGGAAGGCTGGGACGCGCGCGAAGCACTCGAGGCATTGGCCGGCCTGGTCGAGGCCGGCTTCCATGAGGACTGAGGCGCGCCTCCGCCCCATCCGACGCAGCCGCGGCGCAGCGAAGCCCGAGCGCCCCGAGCGGGTGCTGGCGGGGCTCCCGGTCTCGCCCGGCATCGGCATCGGCGTGGTCGCGCTGGCCGCGCAGGCACCGGTGGAGATCGAGCGCCGCGCCCTGTTCGAGGACCAGGTCGCGCACGAGGTCGCGCGCTTCGACGAGGCGATCGGGCTCTCGCGGAAGCAACTCGTCAAGCTGAAGGCGCGGCTCTCGATCCTGCCCGAGGAGGCGAACCAGGAGCTCGCGCCGTTGCTCGACGCCTATTCGCAGATGCTCGGCAATTCGCGGCTGACGCGCGGCGTGCGCAAGCGGATCGCCGAGGCGAAGCTCAACGCCGAGGCCGCGGTCGGCGACGAGGCCGAGGCGATCGCCGCCATGTTCCTCGCCGGTGACGACGATCGCGCCGCGCGTCAGCGCCGTGCCGACGAGGTGCGCGAGATCGGAAGGCGCCTGGTGCGCAACCTCACCCGGACGCCCTGGCGCAACTACTCGGGCCTGCCGCAGGGCAGCGTGCTGGTCACGGAGTCGCTGACGCCCTCGGACGCCGCGCTGATCGAGCCGGCCAAGCTCGCCGCGGTCGCCGCCGAGGAGGGCGGGCTCGAGGGCCATACCGCGATCATGCTGCGCGCGCTCGGTCTGCCCGCGGTGCTGGGTGCTGCGGGACTGACCGACGCGGTCGAGGCGGGCGATCTCGCGATCATCGACGGCACCGCCGGGCTCGTCACCCTCAATCCCTCGGCCGAAACGCTGGCCGCCGCGCGCAAGGCGGTCGCGGCGTTCGCGCGCGAGAACCAGCGGCTCGCCAGGCTGCGCCGCTTGCCTGCGGTGACGAAGGACGACGAGCCGGTCGAGCTCCAGGCCAATCTGGAACTGCCGATCGAGCTGCCGATGATCGCGCAGTCCGGCGCGGTCGGCATCGGACTCCTGCGCACCGAGTTCCTGTTCATGAACCGCGACGACGTGCCCGACGAGGACGCGCAGGCCGAGGCCTATGCCCAGGTCGTGGACGCGATGCAGGGTGATCCCGTCACCATCCGCGTGCTCGACTGGGGGGGCGAGAAGCAGATCGAGAGCCTGATCGCGCAGGGCTGGGTGCCGGGCTCGGGCGGCGACAACCCGGCCCTCGGCGTGCGCGGGCTGCGCCTGCTGCTCAAGGAGCACGAGCTGTTCGAGACCCAGCTCGCCGCGATCCTGCGCGCCGCGATGCGCGGGCCGGTGAAGCTGCTGCTGCCGATGGTCACGACGCCGGGCGAGGTGCGCGCTGCGCGCGAGATCTACGAGCGCGTCGCGCGGCGGCTGAAGCGGCGCGGCCTTGATCTGCCTGACCCCCTGCCGCCCCTGGGGATCATGATCGAGACGCCGGGTGCCGCGCTCGCCGCCGACAGCCTGGCGCTCGAATCCGACTTCTTCGCGATCGGAACGAATGACCTCGCGATGTACACGCTCGCGGTGGATCGCGCCGAGAGCGAGGCGGCGCATCTCTACGATCCGCTGCACCCGGCGGTGCTGCGGCTGATGCAGTTCGCGACCGAGGCGGCGCTCCGGATGCGCATGCCGGTCTCGGTCTGCGGCGAGATCGCCGGCGATCCGCGGCTGACGCCGCTGCTGCTGGGCCTGGGCATTCGCTCGCTGTCGATGTCGTCCGGTGGCGTGCCGCGCGTGAAGCAGGCGGTGCGCTCGGTCGCGATCGACGACTGCGCCCGCTTCGCGCGTGCCGTGATGGAGCAGTCCGATCCCGCGCGCATCGCCGAGCTGGTCGCCGGGTTCTGGCAGAAGGCGGAGGCCTGATCGTCATGCCCAGCACGCCGCTCGACAGCACGCTCTTCCGCGACATGTTCGGTACCGTGGCGATGCGCGCGGTGTTCGCCGACGAGGCGCTGGTCGGGCGGTACCTGGAGGTCGAGGCCGCGCTCGCGCGGGCCGAGGCGAAGCTCGGCGTGATCCCGGCGGAGGCGGCGCGCGCGATCGAGGCGGCCACGCGGACGATCACCATCGACTGGGAGCGCTTCCGCCACGAGACCGAGACGGTCGGCTATCCGATCATCGCGCTGGTGCACCAGCTTGCCGACGCTGCCGGCGAGGCCGGGCGCTTCGTGCACTGGGGTGCCACCACCCAGGACATCATGGACACCGCGACGGTGCTCCAGATCCGCGCCGCGCTTGATCTTGTCGCGGCCGACATCGAGGCGCTGCGCGATGTCCTTGCCGGGCTCGCGCGCGCGCATCGCGATACGCCGATGGCGGGGCGGACACATCTGCAGCAGGCGCTGCCCGTTACCTTCGGCTACAAGGCCGCGGTGTGGCTCTCGATGCTCGATCGCCATGCGGAACGGCTTGCCCAGCTCCGCCCACGGGTCGAGATGGGCCAGTTCGCCGGTGCCGCCGGCACGCTCGCCTCGCTCGGCGATCGGGGCTTCGCGGTGCAGGAGGCGTTCTGCGCCGAACTCGGCCTCGCCGTACCGCCGATCACCTGGCATGTCGCGCGCGACGGGATCGCCGAGGCCGTCATGCTGCTCGGGCTGATCACCGGCTCGCTCGGCAAGATCGCGACCGACGTGGCGCTGATGATGGCGACCGAGTTCGGGGGCGAGGTGATGGAGCCCTTCGTGCAAGGACGCGGCGCCTC
>NZ_JBHYDW010000101.1:0-16659 GCF_051860475.1 Elioraea sp.
TTCCTGCGTCTGTGCCACGGTCAGGTTCGGCGCGGGGGTTGAGCCGTGGTTGCTGTGGATGATCAGTTTGTCGCCGGTGCCGGTCTCGTGCCCGAGCCCGATCGAGCAGCCGCTGATCTCGGCCGTGAAGCAGTAGTTCGCCGCGGTGCCGATCACGGCGAACTTGGTCTCCTCGCGCTCGTAGGGGCACCAGTAGGCCTGGAAGTACCCCGCGGTCGCCCCGCCGAGATGGCCGACCAGGCGGAACACGTCCGACTTGACGTTGAAGATCGTGCTGACGGCAAACGCCGAGGTGCGCGGCACCTGCACCAGTTTGAACCACTTCACGCCGGCCGCCCCATATCCTTCCATCCCCATCAGTACAAGGTGGCTCTTGAGGAAGTCCCACGGGTCATTGAGGAAGTCGGCCTGAGTAGGCATCGCGCGCTCCGGCACCGGTTCGTTCCGGCGCAGTGTGTCGGCAACACGCGAAGCGCGCAAGGCATGCCGCGCACCCAACCATGGCGAGCGCACGCGGTGAATCCGTGATGGCGCCCGCCCCCGGACGCCGGCCCCTGCTACGCCCCTTCGCCGACGAACGGATTGCTGCGTCGTTCCTCGCCGAAGGTTCCGCCCGGCCCGTGTCCGCACAGGAACACGATGTCGTCGCCGAGCGGAAACAGCTTGGTGCGGATCGCGGCGATCAGGGCCTCGGGATCACCGTAGGGGAAGTCGGTCCGCCCGATCGAACCCCGGAACAGCACGTCGCCGACGATCGCCACCCGCATCTCGGTGCTGACGAACACAATGTGGCCTGGCGTGTGGCCGGGGCAGTGCCGGACCGCGAAATCGCGCCCGGCGATCGCCACGGTGTCGCCCTCGGCAAGCCAGCGCCCGGGCGTGAGCGGACGCGCCTCGGGAATGCCGAAGGCGCGTCCCTGCACGGCAAGCCCGTCAAGCAGGAACCGGTCCTCGATCGACGGTCCCCAGACCGGCACGCCGAGCGCATCGGCCAGCGCCGCGGCCCCGCCCGCGTGGTCGATATGGCCGTGGGTCAGCAGGATCCGTTCGGCCACAAGGTCAAGCTGATCGAGCGCGGCGACGATCCGCTCCACCTCGCCGCCGGGATCGACGACGGAGGCGCGCCGGGCGTGCTCGTCCCAGAGCACCGCACAGTTCTGCTGCAGAGGGGTGACCTGCAGCACGGCAGCCTTCAAGCCCATGCGGATGGTCCCGCTCCTGATCCGGCCCGGCACGGCGACGGCCGGACACCCGGCGGCCACCGCATCCGGCGCGACCCTCGCATGGGCTTCCCCCCGTGACGAGGCCTGACCATGGGCACGCCTTGGGCGCGCCGCGGCGGTGCCCGGGAACACGTTCCAGCGCGCAGACACGTTCAGGCACGAGAACCAACTCATTACATCCGTATGCATATAATCGGGCAATTTTTACTTTGCGGCAACGCCGCTCTGTGCAATCATCATCTGTGGTTCTGCTCAGACGGTCAGGCCCCAGATGCCGACGCACTGCACCTGGGTCGATCAGGCGACAGTGCCGGACCGTCGTGCCGTGGTTCCGTCGCGGCGATGTGCGGACGCCGGTCGTGCGCAGCCACGACGGAGGCGCGCCGCCCGCCGGGACGCCCATGATCAGGAGGTCCGCCTCATGCTGACGTCGTTGTCCCGCCTGCTCCAGGACCGCAGGGGAGTCACTGCCCTCGAGTATGGCGTGATCGCCGGCGTCATCGTGTTCGCGTTGGGCTTCGCGTTCGCGCCGCTGGGCGAGGAACTGGCCGTTCACTACTATCACCGCGTCACGAGCACGATCGCGAGCGCGTCCAACGGCGGGTAGTGCCGCGCCGGCGCACGCGTGACGACTCCTGGAACCCGCGCCGACGGCACTGCACACGACGCACGGATTGCAGGACCCCCGGCCTACCCTCGGCAGACCACGCTCAGCCGCGGCGCATGATCGCCGCGGAGGTCGACCACCCGGACCGGATCAGAACGTGACCTGCGTCTGCTCGATGATCGTGATCTGGCCAGAGGGCACGTAGGGCAGCAGGAACGTGAAGGTGGCGCTCGCCGTGATGCTGTAGGTCAGCGGCTGGCTGGGATCGGTGACGCCGCACCCGGTGCAGGTGACCGTCAGCGCATTGCCCAGGAACGGCGCCTGCGTGCGCGCGATCTCCTGCACCTCCTCGGCCGTGCGCCCCATCGAGGCGGCACGCGCCGCTTCCGCCGCCGCCTGGCGCACCGAGATCAGCGAGAACGCATAGCGCGAGAAGTCGACGATGCCGAACACAAGGGCCAGGAAGACCGGGGCGACCACGGCGAACTCGAGCGCCGCGCCGCCGGTCTCCCGGCCGCGCCTCGATGCGAGAAGACCCCGCCCGCGGCGCCCGTCAGCGGACACGGGTCACCGCCGTCCCGCTCAGGGAGCTCGGCAGCACGAACCTGCCGATCCCCATCACCGCCGCGTAGGGGCGGGTGATGTTCACCTCGACATAGACGGCGGACACAGCGCCATCGCAAGGCGTGCCCTCGCACGAGACCGCGGTGGTGCCGCCGCCCGGGCAGGCGCAGTAGGCGGGTACGACCGCCACCGTGCCGCCCTGTTCGCCGAGCGCGTTCGTCGTTGCCGCGACGATGCCGGCGGTATCCTCCGGGAAGCTCATCGCGTACTGGGCGCCGGCGCGCGCGGCGTTCTCCAACCGGATGGTCTGGTGCATCGCGCCGGCGAAATCGACCAGGCCGGCAAGCAGCAGCACGAGGGCGGGCGCGATCATGCCGAACTCGACCGCCGAGGTGCCCTGCCGGCAGCGGTGCAGACGGAGGAGGGATCGCGGCATCCTGCTACTCCACCAGCCGAACGATGCGGATCTGCGGCAGGTCGGTCTCGGCATCCAGGCCGAGCGCGGCGCAGCCGTCGACCCGCACCACCTGCTCCGTCGTGCCGGTCAGCACGATCGACTCGCCGATGAAGGCCTTGCACGTGGTGTTCGAGCCGCCGAAATTGCCGTTGATCGTCAGGTCGGCCGACGGGAAATAGAACAGCCCGCTGGTCGTGATGTTCGCCCCGCCGTTCAGCTTGATGTCGTTCGCCGCCGGCGCACGCGGGTCCTGGTACATCAGCATCCCGGGGTACTGCGAGGTGCCGCCGGCCAGATTGATGGTGGCGCCGCCGTTGATCTTCGGCCCGCCGATCTGGTTGACCTCGCCCGTGAACACGAAGGTGACGCCATTGCCGGGGGTGCAGGTGGGGCAGGAGATGTTGGCCTGCGCGTTCGCCGTCATGTCGCCGTTCTGCAGCACATAGACGCCGGGCGTGAGGTTCGCCGTGCCCTTGAGATCCATGCCGCCGCAGTAGCGCCCGGGCGACAATGTCTGGGTCTGGTTCGGGTTGAGCGAGTAGTTCGTGTGGTTGCAGGTGCCGCTCTGCGCCGGCAGCGGCACGCCGGTGCCGGGCACGTCCGGCGCGAACGGGTCCTGGATCGGTGGCTGGAAGGAGGCGGGCGGGCGCTCGAGGGTGACGTTGTTCGGGTTGCCGATCTGCACCGTGCCGACCGCGGCGAGGGTGAACGCGTTGATCTTGGAGTTGCCGAACTGCTTGATGGAGGTGTTGGAGGCAAGGCTGCAGCTCGCCGCCGTCACGCTGGCGTTGCCGCCCATCGACAGGTCGACCTCCTGGACCAGGTTGCCGCCCTGCTCGCCGAGCGCCAGGATGCAGGCGGACCCGCCGCCCATCAACACCGACCGTGCGACCGCCCGCGTGGCGATGGTCGCGTTGCCGCCCATGAACAGCGCTGCGATCTGCAGCGGCACGGCCCGCTGCACGATCACCTCGACGGCGCTCGCGTCTCCGGCATTGGGTCCTTGAGCCGGGGGACTGTTGACGGTGACGGTGGTGTTGTTCGCGCCGTCGGTGAAGCCGTTGCGCGCGCCGGTCTCGACCGCGGCGGCAAGCGCGGGCCGGTTGAACGCGACCGCGGCCGCGCCGGCCTGGGCCGCCGTGTCCGCCGCCGTCTGCGCCGCGCGGCGCGTGACGTACCAGGAGCCGCCCTCGACCGCGACGCCTGCGAAGCCGACCAGCACGGTGGCCATCGCCCCGAAGGTGATGGCGGTGGCGCCCTTCTCGGTGCGGAACAGGCGCCGCAGCGCCCGCCCCAGGTCGATGGTGGCTGCGGAAAGGTCGATCGGGAGGCGAGGCGTCATGTCGTTCGGTCCTGCGGCCGCCGCGAGGATTCCCTCAAGGATAGAGACCAAAGATTAACAGATCCTTTTAGGTCCACTCAGGACGACATGCTCATGCGTGCAGGTCCATACATACAAAGGGAACCATCACCCAAGCATTTTTTGTATCACTGATCAGGTGTGACGTCCTGATACGAGTGCTCTTGTCTTTGTTTGCACAGCACGGATTCAAACAGATCCGGCTCGGAACATCGGGACGCCGTATTTCGATGCCGCGGCCCTTTGCGCGGCAACGGAACCTTAACGATTCGATGCGAGGGTGCGGCGGTGTCCATGGCAGAAGGAAAACTGGACATGTTGAAGGTCTACAGCTTGGTTCAGTCCCACCTCGCCGCGCTCCGCCGCGACGAGAAGGGCGTGACCGCACTCGAGTACGGCGTGATCGCCGCCGTGGTCATCGTCATCGGTCTCGCGACCTTCCTGACGATCGGTGAGACGCTGGATGGCGTGTTTACCGAAGTGAACACGGCACTCCAGGACAACAGCGGCAGTGGTGGCGGCGGCGGCGGCGGCAGCTGAGCCGGAGTCGCTTCCGCGCGGCGGTGACGTCGCCGCCGTTTCGGAATGAGCGGGGCCGCCTCCAGCGGCCCCGCCGTCGTCTTGCGGCCCGTCGTCCTGCGGCCCTTCGTCTTGCGGCCCGTCGTCCTGCGGCCCTTCGTCTTGCGGCCCGTCGTCCTGCGCGCCGTCCCCGCGGCGGCGCAATCCCCGGAGGAGATCCGGCCCCATGACGACGCTCCTTGTCCTGGTCATCGCCACGGTCCTGCTTGCGGCCGCTTGGCGCGACCTCGCCGTCCGGCGCATCCCGAACACGACCGCAGCGATCGTCGCCGGCGCCGGGCTCGCACTGCGCGCCGTCGAGGGACCCGGCCCGGCGAGCGTAACGCTCGCGGCGGCTGGCGCCCTGTTCGCCGTTCTGTTCCTCGGCTTCGTCCGCGGGATTCTCGGCGGAGGCGACGTCAAGCTGGCGACCGCCGCGGCGCTCGGCCTGCCGCCCGGGGGCATCTGGATCCTGGTGGTTGCGACCGCGCTCGCCGGCGGGGTCCTGTCACTGGTCTATCTGCTCGCCCAACGGCTTGGGCTGCCGCGCGTCAAGCCTCTGGGGCGGACTCACGGCATCGTGATGCGTGTGGTGACAGCAGAATGCTGGCGTTTCAACCGTCGCGGGCCTCTACCGTATGGATTAGCAATCACTGCGGGCAGCCTTATAGCCTTTGGCAACCAAATGATGGTCGACTGATGCCATGGCTATCCGGATCATCCTTATCGGCCTGATCGTCCTCGCGGCCGCAGGCCTCTCCCTCGTCGGCATGCAGACCCTGCTGCCGGCGCAGCCCGTGCGCACCGTGGTGACGGAGGTCGCCCCCATCCAGGCGCCGCCACCGCTGCTGGTGCGCACGCTGGTCGCCGCCCGCCCGATCGCGCCCGGCTCGCTCCTCCGCGGCGAGGATCTCGGCGTGCGCGAGGTCCTGACCAGCGACGCGGGCGAAGGCGTGCTGCGCGACACGCCCGAGAGCCGCGCCGAGCTGGCCGGCGCGCTCGTCCGCCGCTACCTCGAAGCGGGTGAGCGGATCACGATGGGCGACGTGCTGCGCCCGCGCGATCGCGGCTTCCTCGCCGCCGTGCTGCGCCCGAACATGCGCGCCATCACCGTGGGCGTCGATGCTGTGACGGGCACGGCGGGGTTGATCTGGCCGGGCGACCGCGTCGACCTTCTGCTCACCCAGTCCCTCGACGAGCGCGTCACCCAACTGTCCCGGCGGGTCGTGGGCGAGACGGTGCTCAACGACGTGCGCGTGATCGCGGTGGACCAGCAGCTCACCCAGGGCGCGACCGGCGCCAACGCCTCGCCCGACGGCAAGGTCGCGCGCACCGTCACGCTGGAGGTCTCGCCCGAGGAGGCCGAGCGGGTGGCGGTGGCCGGCCAGCTCGGCAGGCTGTCGCTGACCATCCGCGCGATGGACGCGGAGAGCGCCGCCGAGCCCAGCCGGCGGTCCGTGTTCGGCGGCGACGTCTCGCCCGCGCTGTCCGAGAGCGACCGGATCGACCGGCCGGTGGGTGCGCGGATGCGCATCATCCAGGGCGACGACCGCCAGGAGGTGATCTTCCGATGATCCGGCGATTGCTCGCCGCGGGCGCCGTTGCGCTCTGTCTTGTCGGCCCCCTCCCGGCGGAGTGGGCCGGCGGTGTCGCGCCGGCCGCTGCCCAGCCGCGCGGGTCGCTGACCATCGAGCCCGGCAGTGGCCAACTCGTCACCCTGCCGCAGGCCGCGACCACGGTGTTCGCCGCAGATCCGCGCGTCGCCCGCGTGCAGGCGGCCTCGCCCACGACCCTGTTCATCTCCGGCGTCGGGCGCGGCCGCACCGTGGTGGTGGCGACCGCGGCGGACGGATCCGAAATCGCCAGCTACGACGTCGTGGTCGGGCCCGCGCCCCGACCGCCCGGCACGCCGGGACCGGCTGTGGCCGCTGCCCCGGCGCTCACCGCGCTGGAGGCGGCGATCCGGTCCGTGGTGCCGGGCGGGACCAATATTTCCGTCCGCCGCGTGCCCGGCGGCGTGATGCTGTCCGGCGAGGTGCCGACCCCGGCCGATGCCCAGCGCGCCTTCGCGATCGCCCGCAGCGGGCTGCCGGACAACGAGCGGGTGCTCGATCAGCTCCGCATCGTCGGCGCGATGCAGGTGAACCTGCGCGTCCGCGTCGCCGAGGTCTCGCGCTCGATCACGCGCGACCTGGGCTTCAACTGGCAGGCGCTGGCCAATACCGGGCGCTGGACCTTCGGCCTGCTCACCGGCGCCTTCGCGGGATCGAACCTGGTCCCGGGGCTCGGCGGCGAAGCCGGGCGCAGCTTTCTCGCCGGCGCCTACCGCTCCACCTCATTCGACATCAACGGGCTGATCGATGCGCTGGCACAGGATCAGCTGATCACCATCCTGGCCGAGCCGAACCTCACCGCCATGAGCGGCGAGACCGCCTCGTTCCTGGCCGGCGGCGAGTTCCCGGTGCCGGTCGGCACCTCTCAGGGAACCAGCATCACGATCGAGTTCAAGCAGTTCGGCGTCTCGCTCGCCTTCGTGCCCACGGTGATGGATGCGAGCCGGATCAGCCTGAAGGTCCGCCCCGAAGTCAGCGAGCTCACCGAGGAGGGCGCGATCAACCTGCCGGTCGCCGGCGGTGTCGTGCGCATCCCCGCGCTGCGCGTGCGCCGTGCCGAGACCACGGTGGAACTCGGCAGCGGCCAGTCCTTCGCGATCGCCGGCCTGCTGCAGGACGGCAGCCGGATCGCCGCGTCGGGTCTGCCCTATCTCAGCGAGATCCCGGTCCTCGGCGCGCTGTTCAAGTCCGACCGGTTCCGCCGCAACGACACCGAGCTCGTGATCATCATCACGCCCTACATCGTCCGGCCGGTGTCCGATCCGCGTCGGCTGGCGCTGCCGACCGATGGGCTGCGCCCGGCCAATGACATGGAACGCATCCTGCTGCATCGCCAGGTGTCCCGCGAGGCGTCGCCGCCGCGCGTGCCCGGCCAGATCGGCTTCATCGTGGAGTAGTCGGCATGCTGCGCCACCTCATCCCCACCTTTGCCGCCGCCCTGCTGGTCACGGCATGCGGCAGCGCGGGCGACCCGAGCCAGCGTGAAGGCACCTGGCGGCCGTCCGGCGTCAACGCCGCCAACCTCCGCGCGATGATCGCCGACCCAGGGCATCTGCAGCAGGGCGTTGGCGATCCGAGCGGCCGCGGCCGGCAGGCGGCCAACGCGATCGAACGGATGGAAGACGACAAGCTCAAGGTCTTGCCGGATGTGCGCGCCTCCGCGGTCGGTCCGTCGGCAGGCGCTGGAGGTGGCGGTGCTGGACGTTGAGAAGAAGACCACCGAGGACGTCGGGCATGAGGATACATCCCGCCCGGTCGTCCTGAGCCGGCCGCTCGTCGTCGCCTACACCGCCGACGCGGAGGCCGAGGGCGCGCTGCGCTCCGCGATGGGTGATCTCGGCGACAAGCTGACCCTGGTCCGCGGCAATGTCGCGGTCGCGATCCGCGAGCTCGCGCGCAGCCCGACCCCGCAGGTGCTGATCGTCGATGTGAGCGATGCCACCGATCCGCTGGTGGCGCTGGACGATCTCGCGAGTGTCTGCGAGCCCGACGTGAAGGTGCTGGTGATGGGCGAGCGCACCGACATGGGCTTCTACCGCGAGATCACGCGCGGCCTCGGCGTGGTCGAGTATCTCTACAAGCCGCTGACGCGCGACAACGTCGCGCGCCTGTTCCTGCCGGTGGTGCACGGGCGGATGCCTGGCGGCGCCGAGCAGGTCGGCGGCCGCATCATCACGGTCAGCGGCACGCATGGCGGCGTCGGCACGACGACCGTCGCGGTGAACCTTGCCGTGCAGCTCGCCGAAAGCACGCGCGGCTACGTCGCCCTGCTGGACCTGCACCTGCAGACCGGCGCGGCGACGACCATGCTCGGCGTGAAGCCTGGTGCGGGGCTCCGGGTCGCACTGGAGGAGCCCGACCGCGTCGATGCGCTGTTCCTCGAGCGCACGGCGGTCGCGGTGTCGGACCGGCTCCGCCTGCTCGCCGCCGAGGAGGCGTTCGAGGCGACGCCGAAGCCGACCGCGGAGGGCGTCGCGAGACTGATGACGCTGCTGCGCCGGCGCTTCAACTACATCGTGGTCGACATGCCGACGCCGGCGGATGCGGCCCTGCTCTCGATCTTCAGCATGGCGCAGATGCGCCTTCTGGTGATGACACCGGATGTCGTCTCGATCCGCGACGCGACGCGGCTGAAGACGATGCTGACGGCGGTCACCGGTTCCGACAAGGCGCTCATGGTGCTGAACCGCGCCGGCATGCAGGGCGCGGTGGCAACCAAGCTCGTGGAGCGGGGTCTCGAGACGAAGGTGGACTTTGCGATCCCCGAGATCCCCAAGCATCTCGCGATGGCGGCCGATCTCGGCGTCCCGGCCGCGACCCGGAACCGGACATTCGCGGCCGCGATGCAGCGGCTCACCAAGGAAGTGTCCGGCGTGCGGGTCGGCGGACGTTCGGGCGGCTGGCTCAGCCGCCTGCTGGGCCGATGAGCGGATTCGGCCGCCGCACCGAGCCTTCGGTCGCCGTTCCGCCCGAGCGGCCGCCGCCGGCGCCGGCACCGAACGGCCAGATCGTCAGGGCCACCCCGCCGGGCACGGCGGGCCAGATCGGACAGAGCGCCTCGCGCACCAAGCTCTGGTCGCTGGTGATGGATCAGGTCGATCCGACGCTGGCTGCCGAGCTGCCGGGCGAGCGGCTGCGCGCCGAGCTCGAGCGGCTGATCCATCAGATCGCCGACAAGCACCGGATCGAGCTCTCGGCGCGCGAGCAGACCGCGCTCGCGCGCGACATCGCCGACGACATGGTCGGGCTCGGTCCGCTCGAGCCGTTGCTGGCCGACGAGACCATCACCGACATCATGGTGAACGGACCCTACAGCGTCTTTGTCGAGGCGCGCGGCAAGCTCCAGAAGTCGGACGTGCGGTTCCGCGATGCGGCGCACGCGGCGACGATCGCCCAGAAGATCGCAGCCGCGGTCGGCCGCCGGGTCGACGAATCGAGCCCGATGGTGGACGCCCGCCTCGCCGACGGCAGCCGCGTCAACATCGTCCTGCCGCCGCTCGCGCTCGACGGCCCGAGCATCTCGATCCGCAAGTTCGCGCGCAAGCGGATCGACTTCGCGCGCATGGTCGAGTTCGGCTCGCTCACCGCCCCGGTCGCGCGGCTGCTCGAGATCGCCGCGCGCTGCCGGCTGAACATCCTCATCTCGGGCGGCACCGGCTCAGGCAAGACGACGCTGCTCAACGCGCTGAGCCGGCTGATCGACAACGGCGAGCGCATCGTCACGATCGAGGACGCGGCCGAACTCCAGCTGCAGCAGCCGCACGTTGTCCGGCTCGAAACGCGCCCGGCGAACCTCGAAGGCAAGGGCGAGATCACCCAGCGGGATCTCGTCAAGAACGCGCTGCGCATGCGCCCCGACCGCATCATTCTCGGCGAGGTGCGTGGGCCCGAGGCGTTCGACATGCTGCAGGCGATGAACACCGGCCATGACGGCTCGCTCGGCACGCTGCACGCGAACAGCTCGCGCGACGCGCTGATCCGCGTCGAGAACATGGTGCAGATGGGCAGTTTCGGCCTGCCGGTGAAGGCGATCCGCACCCAGATCGCGAGCGCGCTCGACCTCATCCTCCAGATCGAACGGATGCGCGACGGGACGCGCCGTATCATCCAGGTGACCGAGGTGCGCGGCCTCGAGGGCGAGATCATCACCATGAACGACCTCGTCTCGTTTGAGTACGAGGGCGAGGACAGCCAGGGCAGGATCCGCGGCCGCTACCGCGCCGCCGGGATCCGCCCCGGGTTCGTTCCGCGGCTCGAGTATTTCGGGCTCGACCTGGCCTGGATGGAAGCCCTGGAGGAGTTCTGAGCCCATGCCCTTCTCCGAACTTCCGCCAACGACCCTCGCGCTGCTGATCCTTGCCCTGGTCGGGGCCGGAAGCGCGGTGCTGCTGATGCTGGAGATCCGCAGCCAGCGCCTCGCGCGCCGCCTCAACGAGGCGGCCGGCCAGACGCGACGGCCGCGGGAAACCTCCCGGCTGCCGGGCATCCAGCTGGTCCAGCGCAACCCCACCTCGCTCTCGCACCGGCTGGGCCGGCTGATCGCCTTCAATCCGGCACGTCCTCAGGAGCATCCGGCGCCCTGGCCCATTGTGCTCCTGTTCGCGGTCGCGGGCGGGGTGGTGTCCGGCGTGCTCATCGCGGTGGTGCTCGGACGCACCGCGGCGATCGCCGGCGGGGCTGCGGCGACGCTGCTGATCGCGCGCGCCGCATTCGCCTACGGCACCTCCAACTACCGCGAGCAGCTGTTCAAGCAGATGCCCGACGCCATGGGGATGATCGTGCGCGCGCTCCGCGCGGGCATTCCGGTCACCGAGGCGATCCGCACCATCGCGCGCGAATGCCCGGAGCCCACCCGGCGCGAATTCGCGCAGGTCAACGCGGAGCAGGCGATCGGGGTGTCGATCGACGTGAGCCTGCTCAATCTCTACAACCGCACCGGCCTGCGCGAGTACGGCTTCTTCGCCGTGACCATCACGTTGCAGCAGCAGACCGGCGGCAGCCTGACCGAGACGCTCGACAATCTCGCTGACGTGGTCCGCAAGCGGGTGCAGACGGCCGCACGCGGCCGCGCGCTTGCAGGCCAGGCGCGCATGTCGGCCGTCATCCTCACGGTGATTCCGTTCGTCGCCCTGGGCGCCCTGTCCGTGCTCAATCCTGGCTACCTTCAGTTCTACTTCACGCATGAGAAGGGGCCGACGCTGGCTGCGATCGCGTTCGGCATGCTCGGGTTCGGCGTGCTCACCATGCGCGGCATGATCCGCCGCAGCCTCGCGGTCACATGATCGCGCTGCCCGACATCTCCGGACGGAACGCGCTCGCCGTCGGCGCGGCGATCGGCGTCGCGGTGCTGGCGCTCGTCCTGCTGGCGGCGTGGCTGTCGGCGCGCGACAGCGTCGAGCGGCGCCTTGCCGGGCGCGTCGCGAGCGTCGTCAAGGGCGCGAGCCCAACCGCACCGCGGCGGAGCGCAGGATCGGGCATCGTCAGCGGTATCCTGCGCACGATCGGCAATGCGCTCGGGGGCAGCGCGCTGCTCTCCGAGAAGGACCGGCAGGATCTCGAGCGCAGCGTCGCCGCTGCCGGCTATCGCCCGCAGAGCGTGGTGCCCATCGTGATCGGCCTGAAGGTGGTGCTGCTGATCGCCATTCCGGCCGCGCTCTACGGCATCACGGTGCTGCGCGGCATGACCGGGATCAAGCAGATCGGCCTTGTCGGGCTTGGTCTGGTGGTAGGCATGCTGGGGCCAAACATGGCGCTCGGCTGGATGCACAAGCGCTATGTCAGGCAGATCCGCGTGGGCCTCGCCGACACGCTCGACCTGATGGTGATCTGCGCCGAGGCGGGGTTGGGCCTCGAGAGCATGGTCGAGCGGGTCGCGCTCGAGATGGCGCCGTCCAATGGGCCGATCGCCTCGGAGTTCGTGACGCTCTCGAACGAGCTTCGCCTGTTGTCGGACCGGCGCCAGGCGCTGCTCAATCTCGGCGAGCGTACCGACGTGGTGGGACTGCGCCGGCTCGCGACAACGCTCGCCCAGACCATCCAGTACGGTACGCCGCTCGGCCAGGCGCTGCGGACGCTGTCGAGCGAGATGCGGCACGAGCGGCTCGTCGAGTTCGAGGAGAAGGCCGCGCGCCTGCCGGCGCTGCTCGTGCTCCCGCTCACGCTCTTCATTCTCCCTTGCCTGGTGCTGCTGCTCGCGGGCCCGTCCTTCGTGCAGCTGATCGGGTCCTTCAACCGGTAGAGGCACCAATGGCCCGCTGGCTCACGAGATCCCTGTGTCTGGCCGTGCTGCTCGCGGGATGCACGACGGCCGGCCAGCAATCCGCGCGCGCGCCGTCGTCGAACGAACGGTTGCGCCTCGCCGCCGCGGCCGAGGGCAACAACAACCTCGAGGTTGCCCTTTCGATCTATCGCAACGCGGCCCAGGCCGACCCCGAGAATGCCGAGGTCCAGTCGCGGTACGCGAGCGCGCTCGCTCGGCACGGCGCCCATGCCGAGGCGGTCCTCGTGCTCGAGCAGGCGCTCGCCCGCCGGCCGCGCGATCGGGCGCTGCTGCTCGCGCTCGCGCGCACGCAGCTTCGTGCCAATGATCTGCGGTCGGCCGCGCAGAGCTTCAGCCGCGTGATCGAACAGGCGCCGCAGGATCCAGACGCGCTCAACGGGCTCGGGGTCATCGCTGACCTCTCCGGCGATCACCGTCTTGCGCAGGAGCGCTATCATGAGGGGTTGCGCCGCGCACCCCAGCACGAGGGGTTGCGCAACAATCTCGCGCTGTCGCTCGCGCTCACCGGCGCGACCGGCGAGGCGATGCAGCTGCTGCAGGCGATCCGACGCGAGGGCAATACCGATGTGCGGGTGCGCCACAATCTTGCCTTCGTCTCCGCCATGGCGGGCGACCCCGTGACCGCGCGCCAGCTCTCGGGTGCGGAGCTCGATGCGGTGGATCAGCAGAACCTGGTCTCTGCCGCCGCCCTGATGGCCGCCGCAAGCCAGGGCGCCGAGCGTGGCGCGGCCGCGCCTGCTGCCGAGCGGCTGCTGGCGGCGCCAGTCCGGCAGCCGCCCTCGGTCGCGCCGGTGCGTGCCGAGACGGAGCCGCCGGCGCCCCGGACCGAGATTGCCCGCGTGCCGCCATCGCCCGAGCCTGCACCGGCTGAACCGGCCCGCGCGGCGGCCGCGCCGACGGTGGCGTCGCCGCCATCGGCCCCCGACGCTGCCCCGCCGACCGTTCGTGACGCCCGCATGGTGCTGCAGGCCCGCGCCGACGCTTGGGTGCAGGTGCGGGAGCGGGACTCCGGGTCGGTGGTGTTCGATCGGGTGCTGCGCACGGGCGAGTCCTACCGCGTGCCGGACCGGCCGGGGCTTCTGCTGACGACCGGCAACGCGGCCGGCCTGCTGGTCGTGGCCGACGGGGAGCCGCTGCCCCCGCTGGGCGGCGAGGGCGTGGTCCGCCGCGACCTCCCCCTCGATGCCGGCACGCTCCGGCAGGCGATCGCCGCGCGCTTCAGGCCGGCCGCCGCGCCGGTCGCAGCGCCGCTGGCCGTCCCGGCGCCGATGCCGGCGGCCGACACCCGCGTGGTCCTGAACGCACAGGGCGAGACGTGGGTGCTGGTGCGCGCGCGCGAGTCGGGCGAGGTGCTGTTCGACCGGCTGATGCGCGCCGGCGAGACCTATCGGGTTCCGGACCGGTCCGGACTGATCATGACCACGGGCAACGCGGCCGGACTTCAGGTGGTGATCGACGGCGAGCCCCTGCCTCCGCTCGGCGGCGAGCGCGTGGTGCGCCGCGACCTGCCGCTCGACCCTGTCGCGCTTCGCCAGGCGGCGAGGCCCCAGCCTCGGGCCCCGGAACCGGCCCCGACCCTGCCGGTCCAGGCCGAGCCGGCGCGGCCCTCGGTGCATGCCGATACGCCGCCGCCCGGGCCGCACGCGGCCCGGATCGTGCTGCGTGCGCTCGGCGAGACCTGGGTGCAGGTCCGCGAGCGGGACTCGGGCGCCGTGCTGTTCGACCGCGTGCTGCGCGCCGGCGACCGCTATCCGGTTCCCGGCCGGCCCGGCCTGCTGCTGACGACCGGCAACGCCGCCGGGCTGGAAGTGATGGTCGAGGGCGAGGTGCTGCCGTCGCTCGGTGGCGAGGGCGTGGTCCGGCGCGACATGCCGCTCGATCCGGCGGCGCTGCGCCGTGCGGTGGTCGTCGGGGCGCGCTAGCCGTCGTTGCTATGGAGGTTGTCCCTCCGGGGCTGAGGTTGGAGGCTGTCGCTGCCACACCTTCAACCGCCAAGCCGGAGCCCCGGATGGACAGCCATGGGGGCCCCGCCCAGCGTCTGAACCGTCTGCGCATCCTCCGGGCCGAGGACCGCTGCGCACTGGGCGCGATCGCCACCATCCCCTCGCCGCAGACGGTCCAGATCCTCGCCGCCTCGGGCCTTGATTTCATCATCATCGACATGGAACACGGGCCGATCGGCCCCACCGAGGCCCATGCCATGATCGCGGCCACGTCGGGCACCATGCTGGGTCCGCTCGTCCGGGTGGCGGCCACCACGCCTTGGCATGCCACGGTGCCGATCGACCTCGGCGCCATGGGCGTGTGCTTCCCCCTCCTCTCGACGCGGGACGATGCCGAGGCCGCCGTGCGGGCGGTACGCTACCCTCCTGCGGGCGTGCGGGCCTGGGGGCCGTTCGACGCCCCGCCCCGCTGGGGCCTTTCCCCTCGTGACTGCCAGGATCGGGCTGATGCGGTGGTCCTGTCGAACGCCACAATCGAGCACGTCTGGCCACTGGAGACGATTGGCGAGGTCGTCGCGGTGCCGGGGCTGGACCTCGCCTTCATCGGCCCAGGCGACCTCGCAACCAGCATGGGGCACCGCGGCCGGGTGGACCACCCGGAGGTGCAGGCTGTTGCCGTGCATCTGGAGAAGGTGATCCGGGACAGCCCTGTCGTGCTGGGCGGCGTGGCGCCGATGCCGGAGCAGGCGAACGCGATGATCGTGCGCGGCTACCGGGCACTTGTCGTCGGCTTTGACTGGTCACTCCTGCAGCGGGGGGCCGAGGCGGCGTCGCCGAAGTCGCACGCTAGGCTGCTGCCGGGCGCCTTGGTCGACGCGGGGTGGAGGTGTTTCCGGCCGCCGGAAACACCTCCAGGCCTTCCTGGCGTGCGTCATCACCCGATCAGCTGACTCTCCACCTGATCGGGAGGTTGCGCTATCGCCGCAGCAGCGCCCAGAGACCGCGAGCCCTGGGCAACGGCTCGGTGGACCGGACGGCTGCGATCTCCTGCGTGAGCAGCTTGATCGCGGTACGAAACGGACCCGGCCGCGTCACCGCCGGCTTGCCCAGATTTGCCGCCGCAGGCAACAGGCGGGGCAGGTATGGAACCACCACATCCGGCGCGAGTTTCAGGGCCTCCCCGACCTGCTTCTCCGACAACGCGCCAGGACGGCCCGCCTGGTTGAGCACCACCACCGCGCGGCTGGTCTGCGCCGGCGCGTTTGGCAGGGCAAGAAACCGTCCCAGGTCGCGCGCATTCGCGACGTCCGGCGCCAGCACCAGCACGCGCTGGTGCACACGGTCGAAGGCGTCGCGCACCAGCGGCGGGAAGCCGGACGGCGCGTCGATCACGATGTGGTTGAAGCGGTCCCGCAGCAGCTGAATCATGTGCGCGACCGCGTTGCCGGCGGGGTGGACAATCTGGCTCAGCGTCTCCTCGGCGGCGAATACGCGCAGCCGCTCGCTGACCGGCTGGCCGGCGCGGTCGAGGAACAGCGTGTCCACCTTCTCCGGCGCCTCGATCGCGGTGCGCAGACCCGACGACGGACGGGTGCCGAGCAACAGCGCGGCGCTGCCGGTATAGAGGTTCAGGTCCACCAGGGCGACATGGCGCCGCGCCTCGTCCGCGAGATGAACGGCCAGGTTGGCCGCGATCGTGGTGGTCCCGACGCCGCCGCGCACGCCGGCGACCAGCACCACGCGGCCGCCGCGCGCGCTGAGCTCGCTTGGCGCCTGGTTGGCGATCAGTGGCAGGAAGGTCCGCGACACCGCGTCGCGCGTCAGCGGCTTGGGGAGGTACTCGGTCACGCCGAGATTGCGCGTCAGGTCGCGGTAGAAGTCCACTTCGTCCCGCTCGCCGACCACCAGCACCCTGACGTCGGGCTCGCAGACCTGCGCCAGGGCGTCGAGCGCGACGAAGGGCTCGTCGATGCCGGCGATGTCCACCAGCAGCACCTGCGGGGTGGCGGCGCGGCCGAGATACTGGGTCGCGGTCGTGATATCGCCGCGGCGGA